>NZ_JBAKFX010000013.1:0-77342 GCF_037577855.1 Dethiothermospora halolimnae
GCAAAAATAATATATATTATAAAATGAACCGTTTTTAAATAATATAAAATATTAAAATATATTTTACACTGAACCGTTTTTATAGATTTTTATAGATTATCTATAATTATTTATATTGACAAAATAAACAATAAGGAAGTGGAGAAATGAAAACTAATAATTTCTATGAAGATTTAATTACTAAGTTTAGAAAACTAGCTGAGGATAATGACATTATTAATGAAAATATAAAAATAAAGGGAAACATATTAAAACCAGAGGAAGCTATAGGAACTCCTAAAAGAGAAGATTACCCTATATTAAAAGGCAAAGAAAAAATGCTTCAGGCAGAGTTTAAAGGATGTAAAGGACAGGCATTTACTGATATGCCAGGAGAATTTAGTGGAACTATAAAGGAGATCTTAGATAGAAGGATAGAAACAAATTTTGATAGGGGAGTTTTAATCTCAACATTAAATGCTGTATGTAAACATTTAAAAATATGTGATGGAACTATTCATTGTAAGGATGAAGAACCAGAGGAGTGTGCCCAGTTACTTGTTGAGCATATAAAAAGAAATTATGGGGATCCTAAGATTGGATTAATTGGTCTTCAACCAGCTATGCTTGAAAAATTAGCACAAAACTTTAGGGTAAGAACGACAGATTTAGATAAAGATAAAATTAATACTATTAAGTTTGGTGTAAAGATTGAAGATGGAGAGAAAAATACTAAGGATATGTTAAAATGGTGTGACATTATATTGGCAACAGGAAGTGCAGTGGCCAATAGTACTATTACCAATTATATAAACAGTAAGCCAGTAATATTTTTTGGTACAACAATTTCAGCAACAGCATGTTTGAAAGAATTGGATAGATTTTGTCCATGTAGTAAATAAAAGTATAAGGAGTTACATGATGCTAAAAGTATGTGCAGCTATTATAATTCATAATAATAAGATTTTAATAACCCAGCGAAGCTCCAAAATGAAGTTGCCTATGTCATGGGAGTTTCCAGGGGGAAAAATAAATGATAATGAGACACCAGAAGAATGTATAAAAAGAGAAATCTATGAAGAGCTAAATATAGGGATAAAAATCATAGAAAAATTTCACATTAATTATCATAACTATGACTTTGGAGAAATTTGTCTTATTTCATTTTTAGCTTTATGGGAAAGTGGAAAGCTTCTATTAAATGAACATGAAAAGTATTTGTGGGTAAAAAAAGATGAACTTGAAAACTTTGATTTCGCTCCTGCTGATAGACCTGCTGTAGATAGATTAATTAGAAAAAAGTCACTTAAAAATACCGACGAATTGGTATAAAATATAGATTAAAAATCTTTATCCTAAAAACTTTATTTATTCGTTATTGGGGGATGTATAATTCCCCCAACTAACTATTATTAATAATTACCAAACAGTATTATATTACTCTTGGTATTTTGAAATCTCTTCTAAATCATTACTTAAAGAATTAATCTTACTTATAGTATCTCCCATGGAAGATACATCCCTATTTAAATTGTCCATCGTAGCTGCCACTTCTTCTGTAGAGGCTGCCTGTTGCTCTGAAATACTAGCTACATTTTCTATTTGTTCTTGTACAGAAATAATATTAGAAGAAACTTTTTTTATCATTTTAGTTTCTTTAGAAATAGATTCATTTGTTTGTGCAAAACCTTCAGAAAAATCGTTGAAATAAGTTAGTACATCTTCTAGGATATCATTTCCAGACTTCAGAGCTGTATCTCCTTTATGTACTGTGTCTACAGCGGTTTTAGTTTGTCTTGAAAGTTCTTTAATAATATTATTTATATCTTTTACTATCATTGAGCTACCCTCAGCAAGTTTTCTTACTTCATCTGCAACGACAGCGAATCCTTTACCCTGTTCTCCAGCTCTTGCTGCCTCAATAGCAGCATTTAGAGCAAGTAAATTTGTTTGCTCTGCTATATCATTGATAGCATTTAGAAATCCAATGATATCGTCTGTTTTGTTTTGCAGTTGATTTACAATGGTTAATGACGTTCCAACAGCTTCATTAATTGCTTTCATTTGATTTTCCATTTGTTGTACTTTGTCAATACCACCGGAAACCTTTTCTATCATGCTATTAGAGTTTTTTAAAACATTGTTAGAAGCTTTCTGTGTTTCATCCATATCATACCCAATTTCATTCATGTTACTATTTATAATGTTTATACTTTCTGCTTGATGTTGTACTCCTTTTGACATCTCCTGTACTGTAGTGTTTACATTTTCTATAGTAATTAAATTTGAATCCATATTTTCTGTAAACATGTTTATACTGTCATTTAATATTTTTGCCCCATCTTTAGTTTTACCTAATGTTTTATTTAATACATTTACTAAATTTAAAGCTTCATTTGCTTTTTGTTGAGATGTGTTAATAAGGTTTGAACCCCATTTGTTCACAAAGAAAAGACAAGCAATAATAGCATTTAAATTTATCATAACAAGTAAAAACAGAGTTATACGAGTTTGTCCACCTAGAAGGGTTTGGGGAGTAATTAAATAGACTGTTATGAGTAAAGCATTTAAAATAATTCCATGTATTACAATTAGCCTTTTACTAAAATACATTGATATTACAGCGATTGAAAGAAGTATTCCATATGAACCATTGAATCCCATTTCAGGATCAAAAAAGTCCTTTAAAGCAATAAGTGAAATTAGTAAAGCATAAAATATAGCCTTTATTTTACTATTGATATTAATAAAGTAAAATCCCGTCACCAATGCTGCAACTATTATTATAGGTATAGTAATTTTTAAACCCGGTATAAATCCAAATTTAAAAATGGCTATCGAGATTAATAATATAACTATAGAATCGATAATAATAGTACTGACTTTATCGGCATTTTTAAGGTGTTGTCCCATAAATATCTCCTCCTATTATATTTAATATTATTAAGTTTAAAATAAAGCCCCCTTTCTTGAAATAAAACTTTTATGTATCTAAAAGTATCCTCAATAAATATATCGACATATTTCGTCAAAAAAATTAGTTTTATGACGAAATTTTTGTATGATGTAAAAAACTTTATATATATGGCTAAGTAAGTTTAGAAACATATTAATACTTTAAGAAAGAAGGAATTTGTCATAGTAATATGGAATACTTCAAAAAAAGATATAATAATGAGAATTGCATTAAAGCAAATAGAGTTATATTAAAGCTATAAGCTATAATTATGCTATTAAACAATTTTATAAAATTGAAATAGAGGAGTTATGTCAATAAATTATTTGAGAAAATTTTAACTATACAATATTAAACAAAAGAACAAAATTATTATCAAGGAAAACTAACCATGAACTATAAACAAAAACTTAGATTTAATTTTAACTTAAATCGATAAATGGCATAATCTTATCCAAAATATGGAAATCAAAATATATGGTAATGTATGAATATATATATAACTATAAAAAGTATTAAAAATAAAAAACTTGGATATGTATCAGCAATGGCACGTATGACTAAGGATTTAAGAATATTATTGGGGGTTAATGTATGAATAAAATTAACGTGGATATAGTTTATAAGGAAGAAACTATAGAATTATATGGATTAAGTTTAAACTCTAATGATAGATCAATATCTAAAGATATTACTGATTTATCTAAAAAGTATTATAAAGCGGTAGAAAAAAATGAAGGAGAGGTTTTACCATTTTTCACCTTGAGTAGAAATTATAACAAGGAAACTAAAGATTTTAATCTTTTTATAGGGGGAATACTAAAGAATGATAAACTACATAAACATGTTTTACCTCAAGGTTATTATGGGAAAATAATTGTTAAACCAAAGTTAGGATTTTTATGGGGATTAGCCATAGGACAAGCAAAGGGATATTTTTATACAAAGTGGTTACCGAAATCAAATTTTAAAGGACTAAATTTTGAATATGAGTATCACACTGAAGAGAGTATATCAAAAAAACCTAAAATAGAGATATACTTTGCATTAGATAAAAAGGAGTGTATGTAATATTGTAATTGAGATTAGAATAGTAGTGAGACAGAACTTATTATATTGGGGCAGGTTGGGCTACTAAAGTTAACTTTTATCAGGTTATATTAATAGGAGCAGAAAGGATAGCAGAGATGAATTGGTATGGAGAAAAGGAAATGATTGGATTAATATATCATGAGTTAAGTCATGGTGCCCACAGTATAATAAGAGATCAAACTCTAGATATAGAGTTTGATACCCAATGTTTTTATGAAGGTTGGGTTGATTTTAAAGGATATAGCGATGTAGGGTGGTACTTAGGATGTGAATTTATTAAGGATATAAGTTGTGGTTATTCTACTAGAGAACTTGCTAAAATAAAAATGGATGAGTTAGAAGCTTTAGTAATAAATTATTTTAGGAAATTTTAGCTATACAATATTAAGTGAAAGAACAAAATTATTATTAGGAGGAACCAACTATGAACTATAGAGAAATTAAAATTAATAATAATACTGTAAACAAAAGATTAGATTTAATCTTAACTCAAATCGGCAAATGGCATAATCTTACCCCAAAAATATGGAGACCGGAGTATAGAGTAACATTTGAAGATATACAAGAAACCATAGAAAGGATTAAAAATACAAAAAGTGAAGATTTATTTCTTATGGTGGCAGAAGATAATCAAGGTGAAGTAAAGGGCTTTATATGGGCAAATAAACAGGAAGAACCACAGGATAGCATAATGATTTTATCCTTATATGTAACAGAAGATTGTAGAGGACAAGGCATAGCAACGGAGTTAAAAAAACTATTAGAAAAATGGTGTATAGGTAAAGGTATCAAAACTATACAGACAACAACCCATTATAATAACCATAGTATGATTGAATTAAATAAAAAACTTGGATATGTACCGGGTATGGAAGACTCTATAATAGAGATATAATATCGGGGTAGGAAAATAAGGATAGCTTAAGCTATCCTTATTTTTTTGTTATAGACTATTATAATAAATGGATATATGTACAATAATACTAATATAGAGTTTACCAATAATAAACAATTAATTGTCTTTTACATAGTATATATGAAAAGGAAATATTATACGAGAAAGCATATAGCTATATCTACTATTAATACAATAAAATTTTGAAGTATTTAATCTTAGGAGGGATATTTTTGAATAAAATTGCTTTGGTCACTGACAGTACAAGTGATCTAAAAGATGATGAAATTAAAAGGTATAATGTTCATGTGTTGCCTTTAAAAATCCTATATAAGGATAGGGAATATACTGATAGAGTTGATATAACTCCAGAAGAAGTATATAGTAACATGGCAGTTGAGGTTCCTACAACATCTCTCCCTTCATTGAATGATATCGATCAGCTTTTTATGAAACTGAAAAAAGAAGGATATACCCATATAATAGCCGTAACAATCTCTTCAGGTCTATCTGGTACATATAATAGTGTCAAACTTGTCAGCAAGAACTATCCTGAAATTAAGTTTGAGATATTTGATTCACGGGCATTGACCCTTGGGGCTGGGGCTATAATACTAGAATGTGGAGAGATGCTTAGATTAGGTAAAAGTTTTGAAGAAATAGTAACACAACTTCCTAAGTTTAGGGATAAAATAAGTGTGTACTATGTTCTAGATACTCTTAAGTATCTCATGAAAGGAGGAAGAATTGGAAAAGTTTCGGGGAATATAGGTAAGCTTTTAAACGTGAAACCTATTATCTCAATTAATAAAGAAGGGGTTTATTATACTTATAAAAAGGTAAGGGGGAGGAAGAGGAGTATATCAAAGGTTTTTGATATAGTAAAAAATACACTGGAAGAAAAAAAAGGAAAGGTATGGGTTCTACATGGTGGAGCTCAAGAAGAAGCACAGGAACTTTATGAAAAAATCTTACAACTTCCAAATTTAATTAAATTAGAATTTGGAGATATAAGCCCAGTTGCAGGAGTACATACAGGGCCTGGGTTGATTGGTGTTACAATAATGACAGATTAAAAGTATATTTGTATTAATTAAATAAAACATATTTTTAGAAGAACACTGCTTAAAAGGTAGTGTTCTTTCGATTATTTATAAAAACTTTCAAAACTTAAGGATTTCTTAATAATTACAATGTTATTATATTATCATAGAATACCAAGGGAGGTGAGTATTATGATACTCAAAATATTAAGAAAAGATTTACAGAGAAATAAAGTTATAACTATAGCAGTTTTTGCCTTTATTTTGTTATCAGTCAATCAGACTTTGAAACGTTAAAAAGTGGATTTGGAGAAATAGAATATATGATTAGTTACCAGTTAAATGATTTAGAAGATTTACCTAAATTTTCAAATCAGTATGATTCATCAAATCTTCCTAAAAAAGGACCTACTATTGATTATGGACTGATAAAAATAATGAATAGTATAACCGATGGACTAGTAGCTGCAGTAATTATTTTTGTTGCTTTATTACTGAATGTAATAGCTCTTTTATGCTTGAGATTTACAATACTTTCTACAATAGAAGAAGATTATCGTGAAATAGGTGTTATGAAAGCCATAGGTATATCCCACTATGATATAAAACGGGTTTATTAACTATATTAGCTATGGTGCTAGCAATTCTTGTTTCAATATTGATTACATCATTATTTTTAAAAATGCTTATTGCCAAGGATTCATCTCAAATAGCTATTATGAGGAGTATAGGTATATCATTAAGGGACATTCAGATACAGTATATAACTAGAGGGTTAATTGTTCTAAACTTAGGGATTATTATCGGAACTGTTATCTCAAATACATTAGGTGAAAAAATATTAAGCCTTATACTTTCTATAATAGGTGCATATAAAATTGAATTTACGGTTAATCCCATTGAAGCATATTTGTTTACTCCTGTGATGTTAATGACTGTTGTAACAATTACAACATTTTCGAAAAAGAGGGATATAAGGTAAAAATTATAAATGATGGTAAAGAAGCTTTAGACTACTTAGAATTAAATTCTATAAAGCTACTCATATTAGATATAATGTTGCCAGGGATAGATGGATTATCCATTTGTGAAGAGGTGAGAAAAAAATCAAATATTCCTATTATCATAATTAGTGCCAAAACTGGGGAGGATGCTAGAATTATTGGTATAGAACTAGGTGCTGATGACTATATTGAAAAGCCCTACTCAATAAAGGAACTCTGTGTTCGAGTAAAATCTCAACTTAAAAGAGCATATGAGATGAATGTAGAAACAGATAAATTAGTTGATGGTGACTTAACCATTGATACTATAGGGGGACAAGTATTTCTAAAAGGGAAAAAGCTAGCCTTATCGAAAAAGGAATATAAGCTACTTAAGATATTGCTGGAAAATAAAGGACGTGTTATGCGAAAGGAAAATCTTTTTAATATGGTATGGGGAATTGATAGTTTCAGTGAGATTTCAACTTTAACAGTTCATATTAATAAGTTAAGGGAAAAAATTGAAAAGAACCCTAAAAACCCTAAATCTATTATAACGGTTTGGGGTGTGGGATATAGATATGAAGGTACAATATGAAAAGACAACTTTCAGTGATAACAGTAATTTGGTTAATGGCATTAATAATTATTATAAATATTTCAACAAATAATTCCCATACAATTGATGGGATCTATAAAGTGATCATAAATAGGATACATCCTCTATTAACCCAGGATTTAGAAAAGAATATTAAAATTATCAATAAATTAACAGAAGAAGAGATGGAGTTAGTGGAAGATATAGAGATTATTGACTATCAGCATAAGTCCCATGATGAGGTTGGTAGGTTCTTTTATTCTGAGATATCTTCTGGTGATAGGGCGATTTTTAAGCCGATAGAAGGAACGAAATACATAGTCAAATATAAGGTGAAGTCTAGTGATTCTAAAGGTAATACTAAGGTTTTAGTAATATTACTTATCACAGGGGGATATATATATTTAGTTCTTCATATATTAACTCTCAATAGAAAGTTAATTAGACCTTTAATAAGAATTTCTGGTATAACGAAGGAATTAGCAAAGGGGTATTTAGGAAAAATAAATCTCCAATCTAAAAACAAATACTTTAAAGACTTCATTTGGGGACCCGATATGCTTAGGGAACAATTATCATATGAAAGAGATAGAAATCTTAAATTAGAGAAGGAAAGGAAAACCTTGGTGGCTGGATTGTCCCATGATATTAAAACTCCTTTATCTTCAGTTAAAAACTATGCTATAGCTTTAAAGGAGAATATCTATGAGGGAAAAGAAGAGAGAAATAGTGCTTTAGAAATTATATTAGACAAAGTGGAAGTTATTGAGAAGCTAACAAAGGAATTACTAGATACATCATCTAAAGAAATGAGAAGTATAGAGGTAAAACCAAAGGAAATCTATATGATTGATGTACATAATCAATTGGACAGGATCATTCATCAAAAAACAGACCTATTACATATGGACTATATAGAGGCTAAACTACACGAAAATTTAATGGTAATGGTTGATTTAGAACGTTTACAAGAAGTATTTGATAATATTATAGAAAATGCCATAAAGTATGGTGATTTAAAAAAATCCAAGTAAGTTATGACGAGGAAGAAAACTATCAATTAATAGAAATTTGTAATACCGGTGAATCTATACCTAGTACAGAACTTAAGTATATTTTTAATAGTTACTATAGGGGATCCAATGTAAATGATAATCCAGGGTATGGATTGGGGCTATATATATCAAAGGAAATTATGAAAAAGATGCAGGGAGATATTTTTGTTAAGAATACTAAGGATGGTGTAAGTTTTACTATTGTAATTAAGCAAGTGGGATAGTGTATGATAGGTCTCTTAAAGGTAAATATTGGTTGAATATTTTGTGATTTATTATAGGAATGATATAATTAGTATAGTGTAACAAAATTTTATATGAATAGATTGTTATAATCAACTAATATAGTTACAGAAAAGGGGGTTATAATGGTGAAGCATTCAGTTGAACCTATTACTAGATTAGGCTCTGTGCAAAGATTACATAAAACAAGTGCAATACCCTTTGTTCAGGGCCTGAGTCTATAAAAATTTTAATAATGTAGTTTTATGTAGTCTTTGCTCTACTATTTACAAAATAAAAAGTAGATAGGAGCGAAAGATTATGAAATATGAAAACGCAAAAGAAGTATTACCTAAAGATGTGATCAAATTAATTCAAAAATATACAGATGGTAGTTATTTATACATACCTGTCAAGTCTGAAAATATAAAAGCTTGGGGAGAAGAGAGTGGTGCAAAAAGGAGTTTAAAGAAAAGGAATATAGAGATTTTTAATAAGTATAATGAAGGATTATCTATTAAAGAGCTTAGCCACCAATACTATCTTACCGAGCATAGTATTAGAAGAATTATTAGACAAGAAAAAAGAAAAGTATCAGCATAAACAATAAAAGGGTATTTGGTATCTAATCTTAGATATCAAATACCCTTTTATTGTTTAGGAAAGCTATATGGAGACCCTGAATATATTAGATCCCCCTTTAGCCAAATGGCTGAAAGGGGGATTACTACTGAAAAGATAATTTTATATTGACAGTAAGAGGTTACAGGTGTAAACTATAAATGCAAAAGGTTACACCTGTAACCTGGAAGGAGGTATAGGCCATGAGTAAATTAGTTTCGAAAATAACAGATTCAGAAGTTGAAGTAATGCGTGTTTTATGGGAGGCAGAGGGTGAACTACCCATTGGTGACATTAGAAGGATCCTTGAGAAAAATAGTAATTGGAAAAGGTCTACAATAAAAACTCTGCTTCGAAGACTTTGTAAAAAGGGGGTAGTTTTAGCAATCAAAAAAGAAGTATTTTATTATAAACCACTTGTTAGTGAAAGGGAGTATAAAGAATATACAACCCAAAGCTTAATTGATCGAGTGTATTCTGGTAGTGCCAAGAATCTTGTTGCATCCCTTGTGGGAAATAAAAAGCTAGATAATCATGATATTGAGGAGTTACGTAGTCTATTTAAAGTGGAGGATAACAGGGATGAATGAAACAATTAAATTTTTATTATCACTTTCATTATCGGGGAGTATTATTGGGGTATTAATATTTACCCTTAAACCTTTTATAAAACATAGGTTATCAAAAAAGATACAGTATTATATATGGATTATAGTGCTACTAAGACTTATAACTCCATTTTCCGTTGAAGATAGTATAATGAATGATGTATTTTATAGTAATAAAGCACCTGTAGCAATAGAAAAACAGAATACTATTAAACCAATGGAGATTACATCGAATAATATCATTATTTCAACACCAGTATCTAAAGTTCAAGAAAATATAGTACCAGAGATTTATAATGATAAGGTTAATGACAGTAGAGGATTTATTGATATACTTAATAAATATGCTGTATCCATATGGATACTTGGTTTAATGACAGTACTTTTAGGAAACTTGTCTGGCTATATAAGGTTTCTAAAGCAATTGAAAACAGGATATAGACCAGCAACTGATAAAGAAAATAAAATATTTTATAAACTACTAAATGGAAGAAAAGGTGTGAAACTTGTACGTAATCGGTTTGTAACTACACCTATGCTAATTGGGCTTTTCAAGCCTTACATTATAATTCCAGATGTGGATTTTAATGAAAAGCAACTTAAAAATATTTTACTTCATGAGATTTCCCACCTTAGACATTTTGATATAGGGATAAAATGGTTAACTATGGTAGCTACTTCCATCCATTGGTTTAATCCTTTTATGCACTTCTTTAAAAAGGAAATTAACCATGCTTGTGAATTAGCCTGTGATGAAGCAGTTATTAAGAAGCTTAATTCATCAGAAAAACAAGATTATGGTGATACATTAATATCTGTTATAGCAGAGCATAAATATTCTACTTCGGTACTACAGGCAACTATGTGTGAAGAAAAAAAGACCTTGAAAGAAAGATTAATAGCAATTATGAATCATAGTAAAAAATCAAAACTTATAATATTTTTCTCAATAATTTTACTAGGATTTATAATATTTGGGTCATTATTTTTAGGGGTAGGAGTTAATAAAGAAAAGAGCAGTCCACCTAATATAACCATACGTACAGAAGGAGAAAAAACAAAAGAAGCCCAAATAGGTAGTTATTCTTGGAGGACTGGGGATGAGCATATACAAGCTGATTCAGATATACCTATTAATTTCCAATATAGAGTAAATAATATAGTTTCAACATCATCTAAGGAGCAGCTTATTATTGAGACTGAGAAATTAAAAAAGAATAAAGAATATGATTTTAAAGTGGAAAATATAGTCGTTTATAAAGGGGATAAAGAGATAGAAATTGATATAGAATCAAGGGTTACAAATAGTAAACTATATATACAGTCTCCACCTGATTCAGGGGAATATATTTATACTTTAGAGTTGAATTTTAAGAATAGGGGAATAGTTACATATGGATTTGTTGTAAGGGTTAATATGATGACATATGATTTGGAGGAGATTTCAAAATATAAAACACCATATCTTGGGAATCATATAAAGACAATGGCTATCGCTGGTCTTTTACCCGTTCCAGATAGATACTTTATACAGAGGTATACATCTATGGAAACAAGTAATAGACCTTATGGTCTTACAATATATTACGAGGCAAAATCACCAACAAAAGATGGAGAAAAATGGCCTATCCTAACACCAAAAGATATTATTAAAGCAAAGTCAAAAACAAATGCATTGGTTGCTTTTTCTATGATTGATAATCTTGATGAATTGACATTTGCATTCCGAAATACAAAATCTGATGGAATATTGGATAAGTCAAAGTATAATACTAAATTTAAATTTGAAAGATCTTATTTTGAAGAAAAGTATGGGAATCTTTCTAAACTTAGTAATGATTTAGATTTACTAAAGGATATATTAACAGATAAGAAAATTATAAAAGGGGTTGAAACGGAAGAACAATTTTCCCAGGAAATCATTGACCTTGTGGAAGAAAATTTGAAGTCCATAATGTCATCCCCTAAAGAATCCTCTAATCCAAGGGATTATGTTAAAGCACACGAAGATGAATACGAAGATATTATTAAATATGGGGGAGAAGAAGCACTTAAATATATGCTTTCTCAGTTTCATAAAGGGGATGTGGATGGACTTCGAGGTCAACTTATGATGACACTTTGTAAGGAATTATTAGGTCAAAGGGATAATGTAACAGATGAAACTTTATCTCCTATGGAATGGTTTCAACAGCTTGATATAAGAGAAGAGGTTATCCTTCCTGATTTTTCTTATAAAGGAGATTATCCCATTGAAAAGTTGGTATACGAAACTGAAATTGAAAAGAAGAAAAATAACAGAAGAGGTGGTTTTACTATAATAGCCCCCCATATTTTTGGAAGTTATAAGGAAGAAAATAAACTAAAGGTTTTTGTTACAACATATAGTATTAGATATAAACTATATGATAAGGTCCTTGTTGAAGATGAAGGTTCCATTATTCCAGTTTCTATAACATATGTAAAGAATGACAATGGAAACTATTCTTTAGACGAATATCAGCAGGCTATGGATGGAGCTTACTTTACTAGTTCAATAAAGGAGTTTTGTGTACTGCCTGTATCTGGGAAAAATATAAAGGGACTTGCCGATGAAATTCTTAATCATTATGGCAATCGCAAAGATATTGCCATATTACAGCGGGAAAATTTAATTAAGCATCTAAAGGAGAATAATCAATATGGGGTTTCCTTATATGAAAAAAACTATGAAAATGATGATGAATTAATTCCTCTTACATAGCAACTCAAAGGTGCTAAATTAATTAAGATTATAACCTTTTATAAAATAACTACTAAAATCACAAAAAAGATAGGGGTATTCTACCTCATGATATTAAAACTCCATTATCTTTAGTTAAAAACTATGCCATACAATATAATAATAAAATTTAGTTGCTAGGGGGTTCGTAATCCCACAGCTCATTGAAAATATAGTCTTTGGCATAATAGGTATTCTCGAAGAAAAACTAAGTGGTTTAATGTATTGAATCACTACATATATTTATGGGATTACCAATTCCCTGCTCTCTGCATCTTGTACTCTGGACAGCACAAAGGAGTGCCAACGGCACCTTTGTGCTATATAAAGGTAAGATTACCAGTGTCTGTTATGCATGTGCAGTAGGGAATAATAAATTAGAGTTAGATGTAGAAACATCTAAGGAATTTCAAGGTAAAGGTCTAGCCACTCTAGTTACATCAATATTTATTAATAAGTGTATTAAAAAAGGGATGGCTCCAGTTTGAGAGTGTTATAAAGAAAATCAAACCTCTTATCATTTAGCTAAGAAAATAGGTTTTGAGGAGAAAAGTAGTTATGATAAATATTGGTGGATTCTTCAAAGAAAAAATTAAAATACTAAAAGAGTTTTTGATACAATAGTAGTAATTAGCTTATCAAAAATATTTAGATTAATAAAATGGAGGGAATAAAAATGAATATAAAAGGAAATGTTAGTAGTTTGTTTTGTTCAATAGATAAATATTGGTCACCAAAGGTAATTGCAGAAGTAAATGAAGACTACATAAAAATAGCAAAATTTAAAGGTGAAATAGTATGGCATATCCATGAAAATGAAGATGAAATGTTCTATGTTATAAAGGGAAACTTTGATCTTCATTTGGAAGATGAAGTAATCACATTAAATGAAGGGGATTATTACGTAGTAAAAAAAGGAATAAAACATAGGCCAATGGCAAAGGAGGAATGCTGGGTAATGCTAATTGAAAAAAAAGAAACGAAACACACTGGTAAAGTGATTACAGATATAACTAAATCCATCGAAGATCAGTTAGAGTAGGGTATCTGATGGATTATTAGATAAGCCAAAGTATAATATTAAATTTCAAAGGTCTTATTTTGAGGAGAAATATGATGATCTCTCCAAACTTTCCAGTGATTTAGACTTGCTAAGGGATATATTAAAAGAAAATTACTAAAGATATTGCTAGATAGGATTAGTTTTCTAAAGGAACGAGAGAAAATATATGGATAGATTATCCCTATGTTAAATTGTTAATAAATAACTAGATAAGAAATCTGAAAAAGGGGATGTTAATTTGAAACTATTATTTAAAGAATATAATATAGAAATACCTGTGACACTTAGTGAAGTTGAAAGAAAAGATATTTTAAAGTTAGCTGAAATTTCAAATATATATGACAAAATTCATATGGAATTCAACTTAGAAAGGAAAGAAAATAGCGAAGTAAAGGATTTATTATGTTATAAGGGAAAACAGCTTATAGGATATCTAGTTATTTATCCTAGTTATAAGAAGGGAAATGTCAAAATAACTGGAACGGTACATCCTGAATTTAGAAGGCAAGGAATTTTCTCAGCTTTATTTAAAAAGGCAAAGGAAGTTTGTTTAGGAGATGACATTCACACGATAACTCTCATTAATGAACAGGGGTCAAAAGGGGGAACTGAAGTTGCTTATTACTTAGGTGGGGAGTTGGAGTATTCTACTTACAAAATGAACTTTCAAAGAGAGTTATATCAAAAAAAGCCTAAGACAGTAGATCATTTCTCTTTCAGAAAAGCTTGTAAAGAAGATATAGATGATTTAGTAAGAATAGGTACAGAGGGATTTGGAACCACAGAGGAGGAAGAAAGGTCTTTTATAAAAAGTAATTTGAAGGATACTAACCGTAATGTTTTTGTTGGTGAGATCAAAGGGAAAATAGTAGGTACTATTTCAGCGAGACAGTGGAGTGAAAAAATGTTAATTAGTGATTTGGTAGTTTTAAAAAGTTATAGAGGCCAGGGGATTGGTAGAAAAATATTATCAAAAACTATTGACAAACTTCTTAATAAAGGATTAGATAAAATTACTCTTGTTGTGGAAACACAGAATAAAAACGCATTATTATTATACAAAGATTGTGGATTTAAAGTAGATAATGCAAATGACTTTTATAAGATATCCATTTAATACAGTAACAATTTAAAAGAATATAGGCTGTTAAAAGCAAAGATACTCTCTATATTGGAGTCATTTATAGGGAGTATTTTTTTATTATTTCATTATTCTTTAATAATCAGTTAATAAATAGTTAAGGATTTAATTAACCCTTTTATATTATTATATATATAACATCTACTGTAGATTATTTAAAGGTTAATAAATATTAAATTATTAATAATAAAAATCATTGGTCTTATTTAATAAGGTGGAAAGGGGAAAGAATAATGAAACAGGTTGTATTAGAAGGTAAAAGTCTTTGTAAGACATTTACTAATGGAGAAGTATCAACTAATGTTATAAGAAATCTAGATGTTGAAGTATACAAAGGGGATTTCACAGTAATAATGGGTACATCAGGGGCAGGTAAATCAACATTACTATATTTGTTAAGTGGTATAGATAATATTACCTCTGGAGAGATTTATTTAAATGAAAAACGTATTGATAATATAAAGGAAAGTAAAATGATAGATATTAGAAGGAATCAAATTGGTTTTGTATTTCAAGAGCCAAATCTTTTAGATGATTTTTCAGTTTATGAAAATATTATTATAACAGGATATTTAGGTGTAAAGGACCGTAAAAAAGTCCATAGTAATACAGATGAACTATTAAATAATATAGATATGATGGATCATAAGGCCAAATATCCTTCCCAATTATCCGGGGGACAAAAGCAACGGGTGGCTATTGCTAGGAGTCTAATCAATAATCCTAATATAGTCTTTGCAGATGAACCAACGGGAGCTTTAAATGCAAAACAAAGTGAGCAGGCTCTAGATTTACTATCAGATATTAATGATTTAGGTCAAACAATATTAATGGTTACCCATGACATAAAAGCTGCATGTAGAGGGAATCGGATCCTTTATATTAAAGATGGTAAAATTGATGGAGAGTTAAATCTAGATCAATTTATGGTAGATAGTTTAGAGGAACGGGAAAAACAAATATTTGATTTTATCATGAGTAAGGGGTGGTAGTATGATTATTGGACTAAAATCTGCATTTGCTATGATAAGAAGAAAAAAAATGCAAAGCTTTCTTATAGGATTGACAATTATGCTAACAGCTCTACTAATTTATACTGGATTATCTTTAATGAATCAGTCAGCTCCATTTGATGAAATGTACAGCCGAGCAAAGGGTTCGGAAAGCTTATTATACCTAGATCCAAGGGTGAACGATATAGAGGATATTAAGGGATGGTTAGAAAATTATAAGACTGTAAAGGGTGTTAGTAAATTTCATTCATATAATAGTAAGGTTGAATTTATGAAAGACAATGAAAAAGTAAGTAATAGCCTACTAATTACGGAGTTTGTAGAAAACAGTAAACAAGATATAATATATATCGATGAAAATGAAAAGGCCCCAGCACCCAAAAGTGGTGAGATCTATATCCCATATAGTTTTGCAAGTAATAACGAATTAAAAATTGGTGATACAATAGAAGTTTATTTCAATGGAAAGAATTATGAATTTACTGTTGCAAAGCTCACTGTGGACCCTCAGTTTAATAATGGATTTATGTCACCATTTAGATCCTTTGTCTCTCCAGATTTTTTTCAAAGAGAAGGTATAAGTCCAAATACAGCATTATTGGGTATTAAATATAAAAATTATACATTACAAAAAGAAAAGGCTCTTAAAAAAGACTTTGATTCTTATATGGTTGATACTATCCAGCCAACTTTCATAGGCTATTTAGAAATTGATGCTGCTTATAATATGATTGGGAATATGATTGCAGCGATGTTATTAATAATATCAATTTTTATGTTTGTTATTGTTATATTTATAATACGGGTTACAATTAGAAATCAAATTTTACACCAATATAAAACCATTGGAGTTAGAAAAGTAATTGGATATAGCAGTGGACAAATTAGACAAATGTTTTTATACATGTATATTATAATTGGAATAATTGCATCATCTATTGGTGCAATCTTAGGGGTTCCCGTAAGAAATTTATTAGAAAAAGCATTAACGAAGAATCTACAAGTAGATGTTAAGAACAACTTAGATTTGTATATTGGAATTACTATATTAGCAATATTAGGATTATTATTTATCTTTGTATCCTTAGCTGCAAATAAAGCTAATAAAATTAAACCAATACAAGCTATAAAATATGGTATGCCCGAGAATAAACTAAAAAGAGCAAAGTTCAGTGTAGACAGGTTACAAAAGGCTCCGTTAAGTATTGTTTTAGCTATAAAACAAATACTTATGGATAAGAAGAAAGCAGTATTAACTATAGTTTCTATAATGATAATCACATTTGTTAGTTTAACCATTAGTAACATCACTGGTTCTATGTCCAATGCAAGACATTTTTCAAAATATTTGATGGCTATGAAGGCAGGAGATGTCTCAGTCACTTACTCCGGTGGTATGGCAACAAAGGAAGTGATGGATAGGATAGAGAATATTGAAAATGTGGATAGAATAGTATTTAATAAGAAAGAATTATCAGTTAGTACCCTTTCTAAAGATGGTACTGAAAGTATCCCTTTATTGGGAACAAAGATATATGGAAATCCAGATAATGATCTAATGGTCTTAGGTGAGGGTAGACAGCCGGTGAATAATAATGAGATAGTGATCAGTTCTCCAGTCATGGATAAAACGGGAAAGGAGATTGGAGATTATATCACAATCAAGAAGGCAACCGGTGATAAAAAATATTTAATTACAGGCATATACGATTCAGTTATACATTCAGGATTATCTTATATGTTAGTTGAAAAAGAGATTTCAAGGGAGAAAAAGCATAGCGATGGCTACTATTGGTTATATCTGAACACAGAAAATGTTATAATAGAAGAAATAGAAGAAAGTATTATAGATTTATTGGGTGATGGGGCAACGGTGGCGGAATTTGATAGTGATTCACTACAGATAATTAGTACAATCAAAACACTACCCTTTGTAACCAATATGGTACTAGCTATTTTCTTAATAGTATGTGGAATAATTATATTTAATTGGACTTTAATCGATATCAGTAGGTCAACAAAAGTATATGGGATATTAAAGGCTACAGGGTTTAGTAATAAACAGTTAAGGATTTTACTTATAACTAAATCAATGTTATTAACATTAGTTGGGGCATTTGTTGGTTATACATTATGTGCTTTAACAATAGATAAAGTGATGACAGCTATGTTTAAAGTGACACCCTATAGCACAATTAAATTACCAGTTGAATTTATCCATGGACAAGGTATATTGATTATTGCTTTATATTGTTTAATAGCCTTGGTTGCCACTCTTATACCTACAAGGAAAATTGCTAGTATTTCACCAAAGGATTTGATTACTGAATAAGGCATTTGTAAGGAAATAATAAGCCTAGATTGAGGTGATTTATATGAACAAGAAACGTGTGCTTATTGTAGATGATGAAAAGGAAATTGCAGATATATTAAGGGATTTTATAGCAAATGAAGGGATAGAGGTTATGACTGCCTATGATGGAGAAGAAGCTTATAATAAATTTAAAAGCTTTTCTCCATCCCTTGTTATTTTAGATATTATGCTTCCCGACGATGATGGAATGGAGATATGTAGGCGTATACGTAATGAATCGGATATCCCTATTATTATGCTAAGTGCAAAGGATGCAGATATTGATAAAATACTTTCCCTTGGATTAGGTGCAGATGATTATTTAACAAAACCCTTTAGCCCAGCTGTGGTTGTGGCTCATGTTAAAGCCCATCTAAGAAGATATATGGCAACAAATAACAACGATGCAGACAAAGGATTGGTTATTAAAAATATGATGATTGATCCTAAAAAACACTTGGTAAAAATAGATGGTAGACAAATCGAACTAGTGAATAAAGAATTTGAAATTTTGTGGTTATTGGCATCCAATGCCGGTACGGTTTTTACTAAGGAAGAAATCTATGATGAGATATGGGGGCCTGATGAGTTTGGGGAGATAGGTACAGTGACTGTACATATAAGAAAAATTAGAACCAAAGTAGAAGTAGATCCTGCTAATCCAACGTATATTAAGACAATATGGGGAGTGGGGTATAAGCTTGATGATGAGTAAGATTTATAAGAAAAGCTATATTATTACTATTTTATGTACTATTGGAATTATAATAACTTTAGTTATAGGTTGGAGAATAAGTGAAAAAGAAGAGAGTTCAAATATTGTAAATGAAATGAGGATTCAAGTAAATCCTGAATATGATCTTATAGTTAATAACTGGCCTCTTTCAAGGGATATACAAAAACAATTAGATGAGAAGCTTAGAGATAAAGCACTAGCTTGTACCATAACTAATTTAGAAGGTTTAGTTATTTATGAATACAACAGTGGATTTAAACTTGGTAATAAAATTGACTTAACAGAGCATTTATATTCTGATCATAGTTATAAAATAAGAAATAAAGATAAGTATTTATTAAGCTTTCCCATATATAATAAAGGCTCTATTGTAGGATTTTCCATATTTGAAACAGTTATAGATGGGGGAGATGGTAATTATATACCAATCCAGTGGAAATTTGCTATTATACTACTGAGTGTATTATGGGTTATAAGTGTTATTGTAACTATTACCAGCTACCATAAAAGTCTATTAAATCCTTTTGAAAAATTGATCGATGGATTAGACCATGTATCTAAAGGGGTTTTCAAGCCATTAAAGTTACCTGAAGAATCAGAGAAAAGAGAAGTCTATATTAGTTATAATCGTATGGTAGAGGAACTATCCTATTTAATGAAAAAACAACAGTCCTATGAAGGACAGAGAAAAAGCTTTTTAACTACCATTGGTCATGAGCTAAAAACACCTATAGCAACTATAAATGCATATATTGAGGGGTTAGTTAGTGGAGTAGCAAAAGATGAAGAAACAAGACACAATTATCAAAGGGTTATACAGGATAAGATGAAGAGTTTAATGAACCAGGTGGACAACCTGTTTAAATATGCTCAAGATGATATGAATCAGTTTAAATATAATTTTGAAGAAGTATATGCAGACGATGTGTTCAATAAACTATTAAAAATTATTATTGATAAAGATAATAAACGGAAAGTAGTTATTAAGAATGATATACCAAAGTGTATGATTAATGTGGATGTTATTAGAATAGAACAGGTGATTTTAAATTTTTATAATAATGCTATAAAGCATACACAAAATAATGATACTATAATAATCCAAGGATATAGGCAAGAAAATGAGATATTAATATCGGTAAAAGATAATGGAGAAGGAATTGATCCTAAGGATTTACCCTATATATTTGATTATTATTATCAAGGCAAAACATCAAAAAAATCAGATTATGAAGGTGTGGGCTTAGGACTTGCCATATGTAAGGAGATAATAAATAAACATGGAGGGAAAATATTTGTTAAGAGTCAACTGGGTAAGGGAACTAAGATAAGTTTTACTATACCCGTTGTGTGATAATAATAATTTTAATGTTTAACTGAGCAATTAGCTCAGTTTTTCTATGGGTAAATTTTTGATTGAAAAATATTAAACAGTTGGTAATATTAAACTTTTTGTTGTAAAATATGTATAGGGAAATTAGTGCAACATATTATAATCTTCCATATAGGATATGGCCAATTGATATTAACTATTTTATCACTATTATTTACATTTGATATTTTGAGTTTGGTATTATAATGAATAAAAGTCATAATAATAAAAAGATACTTAAAACCTATGTTATAAACCTTTGTAACGGTGATATATTTAACTATAAAACAAAAGCTTACATAAAAAATTTAGATAGGTAAGGGCTAGATATATATAACTGATAATGATAAAATCTCCTTGGAAAAGATTGAACTTATACAGAGCCATTACTACCAAGCTTTAAAAAAGTCTTTTTAGAAGATGGAGCTCTTGAGATAGATAAGATCTCATAACAATATCCCCTAAGAATGGATTCTTAGGGGATATTGTTATATCGTTGTGCTATATTGTTACACTAGTACTTGTTTAGTCAGCTAAATAATATAGACTCTGGAGTAATAGATTCAAGAGAGAAAATTAATGGAATTAATTTAACTTAGTTGCCAAATCAAGTAAAACAATATATTATTATACATAGAAATAAAAAACTTATTTATCGAAATAATAATTCAACTTAAAAATATTGTGTAATTTATTTAAAAAGCAAAAGTTATCATCATTAAGAATTTACTAAAGAATAAAAAGGAGGCAACTTTTATGAAGAATAAAAGTTTTAATATAATATTTCTAGTATCCATAGCACTACTTCTATTAAGTGGATGTTCTGGCTCAGAATCAGGAATGTATAGTGAAAAAATGGATGAAATTAGGTCTAAAAATACTACAGAAGCTACTACAGATGAAGATAATAAAGTTAAAAACAAAAAAGTAGATAAAAGTATAGAAAGCTCTGACATAGACGAAGAAAAAGAGTTAAGGGGTACCTTAACTGTAAGTACCTACTGGGATGGATATATGACAAAGCGGGCAGAAGAATTCATGGAGCTATACCCAAATGTAAAGATAGAGGTTAAGGGTTCAGAAAATAATCAAAATGCATCTGAAACTTTAGAGATGTATGGAAACCGTATAGCAGTAGAGTTAATGAGTGGCACTGCCACTGACTTAGTTGACTTGGCAAAGTTTGATATATATAAACAAGCTAAAAGTGGATTACTATGTGATCTATATAAGTTTATGGATAATGATAAAGCCTTTGATAAATCGGATTATTATACTAATATATTTGAAGCTATGGAGTATAATGGTGGGCTTTATGCTATGCCCTTTGCTTTCGAGTATAATATGTTATATATAAATCGTAAAATGGCTGAAAAGTTAGATATTGATTTAAAAAATTTAGAGGGACTTAACTATATAGAAATGATGGATATCTACGAAAAAGCAAAGGAAAAACATAAAGATCCTAAAAATTTCAGAATTATGCCTGGCATAGTAAAAGAAAGTTTTGATGACTATGAATTTCCGGAATTCTATGATGTGGAGAAAAATAAAGCTTGGTTTGATAGTCAAGAATTTTTGGATTATTTAAATATAACAAATTCTATTGAAACGAAATATATGCCGGATAATACAGGTTCTTGGGATATGACCAGGGTTAGTATGGGAAATGATGACTTTATGGAATCAAAATATATGTTTGTAAGACTTGATATTAATGCAGTGGATGTACATAATCTTATGATAGATTATGATAATATATCGGAACCTGTACCATTATTAAATAGTCAAAATAATGCTATGGTTAATACATTTTTTGGAACCTATGGCATTCCACAAAGTAGCAAAAACAAAGAGTTAGCATGGGAGTTTTTAAAATATTGTATTTCTGAAAGAGAAGCTCCAGAGTCAGATAAACATGAAACTGCTTATAGTTATTTTATGGATTATCATGGATGTGTCCCCATAAATATAAAAAACTTTTATAACTTATATGAATATCAATATAAAATTGATAGAAAAAACTTTAGTGATTTAAATATTCCATGGAAAAAAGGGAATCAAGAAAAATTGATAAAAGATGTATTAGACAAAGTCCATAGCTGGAATCTTGAGAGGAATAAGCTAGTTTCTAATTTTGAATTATGGTCATTAACAAAAAAAGAATTGGATAACTTCTACTATTATGATCTATCAACAGCCGAAGAAACAGCTAAAATTATTCAGAATAAAGTAATGTCATATTTAAATGAATAAAGTAATAGGGTGATAAAAATATGAAAAGTAAAAAAATATCGATTATTGCAGGGGTTATATTTATAGCTATTTTAATAATTGCTACCATTTATTCAAGAAACTATTATCAGAAGCAATTGCCAAAGGTAGATATAGCAATTTCTAAAAGTGGTACATTAAATATTGAAGATAAAAAAGAGGGCTTTAAATATACAGTACCTTTAAAAGCATTACATAAAGATCAAAATGATAGGAACTATGTTCTAATGGTTAAAGAACAGAAGGGAGCATGGGGAAAAGAATATATATGTGAAAGTAAGTTTGTAGTTGTATTAAAAAAAGGTGAAAGTCAAGTTGCTTTAAAAAAAGGTATAAAATATCCAGTGGTAGTTAGTAGTGATAAACCGGTTTTTAATGGAAGTGTAGTTAGCTTTAATTAATAATTTTTAGATGATAAAGGTTATTTTATAGTAGGATTTCTATATTTTGTGTTTCACAATATTATTATATCGGGGAATGAATTCCCCTCTACTTATTTAAGTTATCAACTAAAAAAAGTAGCTTCGAATTCATTCGAAGTTTTCATTATATTTTTCAAAACTAAGATAGTTTTAGTTGCTGGGGGGATTGGTAATCCCTTAGCCTATTTAAAGAAATAAGGAAAGGAAGAAGCAAATGAAGAAGAAGTCTAAAATGTTGCTATTTTTGTTACCTAGTTTGTGTGGACTACTGATTTTTTATTGTATTCCATTTATATTATCTATATATTATACATTAATAGAAAACATGAGTACAAAAAAGTTTGTAGGGTTTGATAATTTTATAGATACTTTAAAAAATCCCATGTTTCAAAGGGGTTTAACAAATACAGGTTTATTTATGTCTATCGGTATACCCTTATGTATAGTTTTAGCCTTCTTTTTAGCCTTGTCATTTAAAAGAATGGATAAAGGAAAAGGAATAGTTGGACTCATATTGTTACTACCACTAGTTATACCATCGGGAACAACAGTGTATTTTTGGAAGAGTATTTTTGATATAAACGGATTACTAAACAAACTACTTTATACCTTTGATATCCCTATTATAAACTGGTATAACAGCAAAGGGGTTATGTTAATTGCCGTTACTATTTTTTCATGGAAAAATATTGGCCTTATTACCATGTTATTTTATGTTGGACTTAAGCGTATACCAAGGGAATACTATGAAGTGGCAAATATTGAAGGGGCTAATACATTTAAACAGTTTCGCCATGTAACCTTGATATATTTATTACCTACAATATTTATAGCGATAATTTTATCTATAACCAATTCTTTTAAAATATTTAAAGAAATTTATATGCTGTTTGGCAACTATCCAAATGAAAAAATATATTTATTACAACACTATATGAATAATCAATTCTTTAGTTTAAATATGCAGAAGTTAACAACAGCGTCCTATATCTTATTTATTATTATTGGGATTATCATATATCTATTATTTTCTTTACAAAAAAGATTTTCAGATACATTTAACACCATACAGTTTGAAAATGTACATAATAATATAAAAGGCAAAACTCCTATTAAAGGTGGAATTGTTATAATAACAGCTTTTTTAATAGTAATTCCACTATTATTTATCTTTTCTAATTCCTTTATGGGGAGCAGTGAGATTATTAATAGATATACAACAGATATTACTAACTATAATATGAAGGATCTATCTAGAGGTAGTATGCATTTTGTTCGTATGGGACTTTTACCAGATGAGGCAACGATAAGTCAATATAAAGAGCTATTATTTAGGAGTCCAGAGTATTTAAGACTGTTTTGGAACTCTATTTTTATAGTAATTCCTGTTTTAATAGGGCAATGTATAATTTCACCACTGGGGGCATATGCCTTTGAACAAAGTAAATGGAAGTACAAAGAAGTTTTATTTTTTGTATATATTCTCATTATGTTGATGCCCCTGCAAGTGTTGTTAGTACCAAATTATCTTGTATCAAAATGGTTGGGATTTATAGATACATATTGGGCAATAATCCTTCCAGGTATATTTAATCCACTAGGAGTTTTTATAGTACGGCTACAATTAAAGGGTTTTCCAAAGGAGTGCATAGAGGCTGCCCAGAATGCTGGAGCAAATCATTGGCAGACATTTAGGCATATAGTGCTTCCCAATCTAAAATCATCTATAGCAATACTGGGGATAATTACCTTTGCAGAGTATTGGAATGTGGTTGACCAAGCCATAGTTTTCATTAAAGGACAATATAATAAACCATTATCAGTACATCTATCCCATATAGCTCAAGGGGATTTAGGAATGTTTTTTGCCATATCTTGTTTTTATATGATACCTGTATTAATTATATTTTTTGCAGGAAAAGACTATTTATCAAATGAGGTTAATTTGATGAAAAGCAAATAAATTTTAAAGTTTAAAAACGGTTCAGTGGAATAAATTATAAATTTAAATAGAAGAATCCCCTTAATCTAATATATTAGATTAAGGGGATTCTTCTATTTAGCATAATTAAAGTATATTAGAGAATAAAAGTGTATATAAATCAATTATTACTGCCGATAATATTTTTATTAAAAGACGGGCTGAAAGAAAAAAGCAAAGGGAAATCTGTTATTATAGAGATAGAAGTACATTTAAAACAGCTGATTTTTTAGTTTGAATATGGGAAACCTATCCTACGGTTATGCGACAGTAGTGGTGCTACACTGAAGTGTCACAAACAGATACAAGAGTAGCAGTTACATTAAAATCAAGAACTATAAAGGATAAAGTGGGTTAATAGTATGTTATTTTGGGATTTAAATTTTCATAATATTATGTATATACATTGATATATAGAAAATTATGTTATATCATTATAGTAATAAGTCATTAATACAAAATAATACAAATTTATAATTTAAAAATAAAGGGGGATACACTAAGTGGTTTTAAAAAACTTAAATAAGTACTCTGGTTTATTTACTGAGTATACAGAGCTTAGGGTTCAAGAAAACAGAGAATTGGTTATAATGTATAATCAAGGTAATCTAGTTACCAATAAAAAGGAATCAAATAATGGTGTTAGTGCAAGGGTTTATAAAGGTGGCTCATGGGGATTTGCATCTATGCCTATAATTGATGATAAGGCGATTGAAACAGTGATAAATGAAGCTAAAGAAAATGCTTTGTTTTTAAATTCTAAACAGAATAAAAATAAAGGATCCCTTCCTAAGAATAGTTTTTCCATAGAAAAGGATTTCACTACAGACAAGCTTAGACTTAGTCAGAAAGAATTGATGGCTTTTGTAAAAGAGGTAGATAACTATATAAAGAAGAAATATCCAAAATTAAGCAATAGAGTAGTGGGATTAAATTCTTTAGAAATGGAAAAGTCCCTATTAACATCCCATGGCTCACAACTTTATTCAATGCTTCCAAGAACTAATTTCTATGTTGCATTGACTATAGAAAGAGATGGAACACCAATTGATATGTATGAAATATATGGGGGCTTGGGTCAATTTGAAGATATATTTAATAAACCTGAAGACTTATATAGTGATATAGATAAGCTTTATAAAAAACTTATTGAAAAAAGCGAAGGGGTATATACAGAGGCAGGTGTTAAGGAATGTATATTAGATTCTGACCTAGCAGGTATTTTAGCCCATGAAGCCATTGGACATACAACAGAAGCTGACATGGTTTTAGGGGGATCTATTGCAGCTGACTATTTAAATGAAAAGGTAGCCAGTGAACTTATAACACTGGTTGACTTTGCTAATACATACAATAATGAAACTTGTCCTGTACCTATATATATAGATGATGAAGGTACAAAGACTGAAGATGCTGTAATAATAGAAGATGGAGTATTGAAGGAATATATGAATAATAAGGAAAGCGCTAAGTACTTTGATGTTAAACCTAAAGGAAATGCAAGGGCATATAAATATAATGATGAGCCTTTAGTTAGAATGAGAAATACTGCTATTTTACCAGGAAAGAGTAAACTAGAAGATATGATAGCTTCAATAGATGATGGTTATTATCTTATGAAGCCAAGTAATGGGCAAGCAGATATGACAAGTGAGTTTATGTTTGGGGTTACTATGGGTTATGAAATAAAAAATGGTAAGTTAGGTAGGGCTATTAAAGATACAACTATTTCAGGCGTCGCCTTTGATGTATTAAAAAGTGTAACCATGGTATCCGATGATATGACCTGGAGTTGTGGCGGTATGTGTGGTAAAAAGCAAATGATTACAGTAGGTATGGGTGGACCGGCAATAAAATGTAAAGTAAATATAGGGGGAAGATAAAATGAATAATAGAGATATAATTAAAAACTGTATAGATTCCCTTAAAAAAGAGGGGGCAGATAAATCCCAATGTCTATTAACAGAATCTAAAAAACATGAACTAAATGTGGAAAATGGAGAAATATCTTTGTTAAGAACTACAACGGACATAAATTTCGATATAACCGCTATAAAAGATAATAAAAAGGGAAAACTATCCATAAATAAACTTGATGAGGCTTCAATTAAAGAAGGAATAAAGAATGTAATTGAACTATGTGAAACTTCCAATGAAGATGAATGTTATGATATATCTCCTAAACAAGAAAAAGAAGAGTTTTCTTTTGGTGATAAGGAACCGGATTTAGATAAAATGTATAAATTATTAGATAAATTCTTAAAAAATGTTAAAGAATTTTTTCCTAAGGTAACAATTGGAGAGATGACTTTTGATTTTCAGCAGAAAGATAGTTTGTTATTAAATTCCAATGGAGTAGATTTTAAGACTTATAATGGATTATATGAATTTGAAGCCGTATTTTCTTCCAAAGAAGGTAAAAAGGGATCTTCTTTTAACTATACAGGCTGTTCTATGGGAAAATTGGAAAAGGATTTACTGGATTATGGAACTATTAAAACTTTACTTAAACAATCAGAAGGGCAAATTGATGTTAAGCCTATAGAGGGAAAATTTGTTGGCGACATTATTATTACACCGGACTGTTTACATGATATAACCATTAATTATATTAGAGTATTTTTAGCAGATGATGCTTTAATATCTAAGAGTAGTATCTTTAAAGATAAATTGAATGAAAAGGTGGCAAGTGAGAAATTTAGCATTGATATTTGTCCTGTATTAGATGAAATTAGTAATAAGGAATTTATAACCAGTGATGGTTTTAAGGCTGAAAATCAAACTGTAATTGATAAAGGTATTTTAAAAGCCTTTGTCTTGAGCCAATATGCTGCTAATAAAACTAATGGCAAAAGGGCTAAAAGTAAAACTATGACTTATGATATAAAACCAGGAAATACTTCTTTAGATGATATGATTAAAAATGTTAAAAAAGGTATTCTTTTCTGTAGATATTCAGGGGGAAGGGCAAGTTCCAATGGAGATTTATCAGGGGTTGCTAAAAATAGTTTCTATATAGAAGATGGAGAAATAAAGTACCCTATATCTGAAACTATGGTATCTGGTAATTTATATGATATATTTATGAATATAAAGGATGTATCTAAAGAGAGGGTTAATTTTGGACATTCAATCCTTCCCTGGATACATACATCAGGTGTAACTATTTCCGGGAAATAATTATTAAAAAGTATTAAAATTGGAAAAGACTAAAACCCCCAATATTGATTATTTAAATAATCAATATTGGGGGTTTTATATATGGATCAAAGATTAGGTAGGTAACTTGCGAAGGTCAGTATTCACAAGGACTCAAAACATATCAAGGATCGTCAAGAATAAGAGAAATGTTATATGCTATAATATTGTTAAAGGTTGGTGATGGAATATGTCTGATTATTATAATAAGTTACAGGAAGCACTGAATTATATTGAGGAACATATAAAGGAGGATATTTCCCTTGAGGAGTTAGCATCTTTATGTTTCTATTCTGATCATCATTTTCATAGAATATTTCAGTCCATAGTAGGGATACCCGTTACAGATTATATACGAAAGAGGAAGTTATCTGTGGCGGCCAGAGAAATAATAAAGAGCGATAAGAAGATAGTGGATATAGCCTTGGATTATGGGTTTAACTCCCATGAAACATTTTCAAGGGCCTTTAAGAGGATATTTGATATTACTCCCAGTGCCTATAGGAAATTAGGTACCCATGCTATACCTCTGGATTTCTGGAAAGTTAGTTTTACCAATAGTGACTTACAGAAGCGATATATGAATGCAGTTGAAAATTTATGTGAAAGACTAAAAAAGGATGTTAATGTTCTTGCAGTACTTATAATGGGAAGCCTTTCCTATGATAAGGTGTGGGATAAGTCAGATATAGATATGACCATTATAGTCAATGATAATTCTAAACTTAAAGACGAGTTATGGCTTCTAGAAGATAATATATATGTAAATGGAAGCATAATGACTAGAACAGAATTTAGAAAGTTAATGGGGAAGAGTTTACATGCTTCATTTACCCACTCCTATTATTCATTGGGTACAATGATCTATTGTAAAGACCAATCATTAAAGGAGCTTTTTGAAGAGGTTTGTGGTACAGATAAAATAGGTGATAGGGATAAGTCATATGCTTTAATGGAGAGAACAGAATGGATTCTTTGGAGATTATGTAAAGCGGAGAAATGGCTTAAGGTTAAAAGTGATGTTAGATATTCATATTTATGGATAACGGAAACCATAAAGCATATAGCAGCGATAGAGGTACTGCTAAATAATAACATTCCCTCAAGGGAAGTTATACAACAGGCTTTAAAATATAATAATCCAATTATTGAAAAACTATATATGGGGCTTATGGATGAGAGAAAAAATAGTATAAATATATCAAGGTCTATCGATATGATATATGAATATTTAAGACAACATATGGATGATATATGTAAGCCTATTTTAGATTATTTTGACAAGGCAAATGATATAAAACCCCTTTCTACAATCCTCCAAGATTTCAATAAGACTATAAATTCAAACACAATTTGTGATATATGTGAATGGCTTTGTGAAGAAGGGGTTTTAGTTAAAGATATTGCTGAAACCCATATAACCAGTAAAAGTAATAACATTGTATATGAACCAGCTTACTTTAAAAGTGATATGGACGTTAATGTATTTATATAGTGAAACTAATATTTTTAGAAAATTGATGTTTTTATCTTTTGGGATTTTGTAGTTGTTTTTTAATTTATCATTTATAATTTAAAATTTAAAATTAACAAAAGCGGCCATGCTTTTGGCCACTTTTGTTCTATAGGGGTGTAGTCTATTGTTAGGAAAAAAAGATATAGAAATAAGGGGTGCAAGGCAGAATAACCTTAAGAATATTGATGTAAATATACCACGGGACAAGATTACTGTTATAACAGGCGTAAGTGGATCAGGGAAGTCTTCTTTGGCCTTTGATATTGTCTATGGAGAGGGACAAAGAAGATTTCTTGACTCATTACCCACATTTTCTCGAAGCAGGATAGCACAGATAAAGAAACCAGCGGTAGATTTTGTATTTGGATTATCTCCAGTAATAGCTATAGAACAGAAAAGAGGACTTGTTAATCCAAGGTCTACAGTTGGAACTATGACAGATATTTATGATTATATGAGGTTGTTATACGGGGCTGTAGGGACAGTTAAATGCCCCTATTGTGATGAGAAGTTTGATATAAAGACCTCAGGTCAGATAGTTGAAGGTGTATTATCATTACCTAAGGGAACCAAGGTTGAGTTTTTGACACCAGTAAGTAAGTTGTATGGAGAAACCTATAAATATCTTTTTGATGAAATAAGACAAAAAGGATACAATAACCTTATCGTAGACGGAAAAAGAGTGGATATAAGTGAAGAGATTAATATAGACGAATACTGTGATCATGACATTAAAGTGGTTATTGATAGATTTGAGGTAAAAAGTAATATTGAAAAGAGTATAACAAACTCCTTAGAAACTGCACTAGAAGTAATTGGAGAACATGTTCTTATTGGAGAAATTATTTCTGAAGATGTGCCACAGGATATAAAAGATAAGTTTTATAGTAGCTTTGGTTGTAGTAAGCACCATATTACTATGGCAAATATAGAGTCACAGTATTTTGCATTTAACAATATTTCCAGTGCCTGTAGAACTTGTGGAGGAATAGGAACTTCTAAAAAGGCTGATCCCAGATTAATGATTGTTAATCATGACAAAAGTATTAATCAAGGGGCATTTGATCCAAGTGTATATAATCCTAAAGTAAAAATGACATATAAGCATATTATAATGTATAATCTTTCAAAACACTATAACTTTAGCCTAGATATCCCCTTTAGTCAATTATCTGATTATGTGAAAGACATATTATTTTATGGAACTAAGGGTGAAAAAATAACTATAGAAACACCACCTAATTATAATAAAAGAAACTGGATAATAGGTAGAACAATTCAATTTAGTGGATATGTAAATCAAACGGAACATTGGTACAGGGAAACAACAAGAAAGGATAAGGTAAATAAGGCAGTTCTTGATTGGTTTAAAAAGAAAATGGTGGAATATACATGCCCAGATTGTGGAGGGAAAAAACTAAAAAAACAAAGGTTCAATATACTCATTAATGATAAAGATATACATGAATTATGCTGGATGCAATTGACGGAACTATACGACTTTATGGATGGATTAGAATTTTCAGAGGATAAAAAACATATAGCAGAACCAATAGTTCAGGAGATAAAAAAGAGGGTATCATTGCTTATAGAGACTGGACTAGATTATCTTTCCCTAGGTAGAAGGGCAGATACAATTTCTGGTGGAGAAGCACAGCGAATAAGACTAGCTTCTCAGATCAGTTCAGGGCTAATGGGGATGATATACATTCTTGATGAGCCAAGTATAGGACTTCATGCTAGGGATAGCAAGAAGGTAATAAAGATATTAAATAAACTAAGGGATATAGGAAATACAGTTATAGTTGTTGAGCATGATATTGAAACAATAGAAAATGCTGACAATATAGTTGAAATTGGTCCAGGACCAGGAATCCATGGTGGTGAGATTGTTGAAATAGGAAGTATAGATAAGATAAAAAAATCTAAAGGTTCTATAACAGGAAGATACCTTTGCGGTAAAGAAATGATACCGATTCCTAAAAAAAGACGTAAAGGAAATGGTAATAAGCTTACTATATTAGGTGCTAGAGAGAATAACTTAAAAAATATAGATATAGAGATACCATTAGGGGTTCTTACATGTATATCTGGGGTTTCAGGGTCCGGTAAAAGTACGTTGGTCAATGAAATTATCTATAAGAAACTTAAGAGTATAAATGATCCAAGGATTATTCCTGGAGAACATGGAGATTTAGAGGGATATGAACACATAAATGATATTATAAATATAGACCAATCTCCCATAGGGAAAAATAGTAGGTCTAATCCTGCAACATATATTGGACTGTTTAATAGTATAAGAAGGTTGTTCACTAAAACTGATAAGTCTATAGAAAAGGATTATACTATATCCAACTTTAGTTTTAATAGTAAAAATAGCGGTAGGTGTGAACACTGTAAAGGTGAAGGAAAGATAGTAACAAAGCTACAGTTTATGCCCGATGTTGAGGTAGTATGTCCAATATGTAAGGGAATGAGATATAAAAAAGAAATACTAGACATTAAATATAATGGAAAAAATATATATGAAGTACTTAATATGAGCGTAGAAGAAGCAACAGATTTCTTTAAAGATAAGAAGAATATACATCATAAACTTAATATTATGAATCAATTGGGATTAGGCTATCTTAAGTTAGGTCAACCATCAACCACTTTATCGGGGGGAGAAGCCCAAAGGATAAAACTAGCTTCTGAATTGGGGAAGATAAAGAGAGGAAAAAATAACCTTTACATACTAGATGAACCCACAACGGGACTTCATATTTCAGATATAAAAAAGCTATTGAATTGTCTAAAACTATTTGTTGAGAAGGGTCACTCCCTTCTTGTTATAGAACATAATTTAGAAGTACTAAAAGTGGCAGACTATATTATTGACCTTGGACCTGAAGGCGGTAAAAATGGAGGTTATGTGGTAGCCAAAGGAACGCCGGAACAAGTGAAAGAGGCTACCGAATCCATAACAGGTAAATTTTTAAAAAAGGTTTTATAAGCTAATAGAGTATAACTAAATAGTTATCGTTGAAAGATTAATTGTTGGAGGATTTATAATCTTGAAAGATTAATTGTTGGAGGATTTATAATCTTGAAAGATTAATTGCTAGAGGATTTATAATCTTGAAAGATTAGTTGTTTGAGGATTTATAATCTTGAAAGATTAGTTGTTGGAAGATTCATAACCCTGAAAAAGTAGTTGCTGGGGGATTCGTAATCCCCCAGCTTTTGTTCACTAATTTAAACCAAACAATTTTTTATAATTTTCATAAGTAACAGCTTCACCATATATAAAATAACCGGGGTCTAAATTTCTATTATAACAAGAAATCATAAAGTGTAGATGGGGACCGGTTGAAAAGCCTGTAGATCCCACTTCACCGATTTCATCACCTATGTTTACCATATCCCCTTCTTTAACATGTCTTTTATTTAAATGATAATAAGTAGTAAACAAACCATTTCCGTGGTCTATAACGATGCTATTTCCTGTTAATATTAAATCCATTGATAGTTTAACCTTTCCGGAGTTAGAAGCAACTACTTTAGTTCCCGCTGGAGCTGCTATATCAAGACCTGAATGTCTATAGGATGTTGGAGCATTATTAACATATCTTCTTTCACCATATTCTGTAGTGAGTCTACCCTTAACAGGAAGCATAAAAGTTTTTTCAGTGTCAAAGTAGGGCTTGCTATGGGATTTATTTCTTACAGGTCCATAATATTTATTAAATTCTTCATATGCCTTGTCATTTCTTGTGTTTTTTTCAACAGTATTGTCAACTGTTAAGTATTGAATATTAAAATCCCGGGGAAGTACATTTACTGTAAAAGAACCTAATTCTTTATTGTTCACACCATAGGGAATGGTATACTTACCCTTACTAACATAATAGGATATGGGAATAAATCCTGTAGCATTACCATCTATATTTTCTGAAAAGGAAAATAGTTTTAAAATATTTTGTTTAATATAAGGATTTTCATTAGGGTCTAAATTCTTAACATTTACTTTTACTATATCTCCTTGATAAACAGTATCTTTATCTATAAAAAATTTGGGAGGAAGATCTAAGTCAAGGTTAATTTTAGAGTTTATACTACCTTTAAAACCCTTAGATTTATTATTAAAAAGTGCTGTTATATTTAAGCTATAATTACCATTTTCATCGGGGATTGAAAAAGAATTTTCTTTTAGAACTCCTTCTTTAACTAAGCTGTCGCCTTTAAAAAGTTTATATTCTAACTTTGAAGGTTTTTCACTATAGCTAAAAGTTATAAGTCCTTCACTGGTAAAATTATTAATATTACTACTTTCAATGGTGTTACTAAAGGAATAGTATATATCATTTAACTTTTTAAAGGACCAATCTATATTTGAAGTATGATGTATATCTTTTTCATTGGATATTATTTTTAAAGTTGGTGGTTTCCTATATTTATAGATACTTTCAAATGCAGCATGGGTAAAATAAAAGTTTTCAAATTTTTCCTTTGTTTTATATAACTTATTTTTATCAGTGTCTTTAACGTATATATCCTCATTATTATAATCAATAAGCAATATTTTTTTATAGCTTTTATTAGAAGTATTTATTAGCTTTAAGTTAAAAGGAATGAAATCATGGGTTGAAGGCTCTTTGGATAATTTAGCTGAGTCAAAACTATCTAGTATAAAATTGATATCTGACTCTGTTTTTATGGAACTTATGTTATTTTTTGAAGTAACCTTAATTTCTGTTATAGGTTCAAAGGCAAAGTAAGTTTTATAATAGTATATAGAAAAAACTAACACAATTAAGATTATGGGTAGGATTATTTTACTTTTAATATTTTTCATTATTACACCCCTTGTATAAAATAAATTTTATATTAAATATGTACTCTATATATTAAATACTATTCTAGGATTATGTTATATATCCTTTATAAAATGGGGAAACAATATTCAGTTATATGATATTTTAAAAACGGTTAAATAAAAAATAAATAAGAATATTTAATTATAGGAAAAGAAGGAATTTTAATAACCTAGGTTAAATATTAATAAGAGACATTATTAAAAAAATAATAATATGAAATTGTTACTATATATACTTAAGAAGTTTGATTTAAAGAATAACTTATATATATATTGAAGCATAGCTAGGAAAAATATTTATATAACATTAAGAAAGGTGGCTTAAAATGGACTATGTAAAATATATTAGAGAAAGAGTAGGGCATGATGCTATAAATTTAACTGGGGTAAATGTATTAATATTAAATGATAAAGATGAAGTTTTGTTACAAAAAAGGGGGACATACCCCTATAAATGGGGACTAATAGGTGGAATTACCGAATTAGGAGAAGATGTTAAAGATACGGCTATAAGGGAAGCTAAAGAAGAAACTGGCCTAAATGTTAAAGATCTTAGTTTTTTAGATATAACGTCTGGGAAAGAGTGTTATATGGAATGTCCCAATGGGGATAAGGTTTATTTTATTTCAATAGGATATTATACTAGTGATTATGAAGGTGATTTGTTTATAGATATGAAGGAAACAATGGAGTTGGGGTTTTTTGACTATAATTCATTACCTAATAATATTCCTAAAACCCATAGGAAGATGATAGATAGTTATTATAATTTAAAGAAATAGGTGGATAAAATAAATTATAATCTTATTAATTAACAATAAGGAGGAATGGTAGATGTATAGCTTTAAGAATGACTATAGTGAAGGAGCCCATCCAAGAATATTAGAGGCTCTCATTGAATCAAATACAGAACAGGTAGAAGGATACGGAGAGGATAAATATACTAAAGAAGCTATTAGATTATTAAAAGAAAAAATTGGAAGGGAGGATATTGATATTCATCTGCTCCCAGGGGGAACCCAAACAAATTTAACCGCTATTTCAGCCTTTCTAAGACCCCATGAAGCAGCTATCTCAGCAAATACTGGTCATATATTGGTCCATGAAACTGGAGCTATTGAGGCCACAGGGCATAAGGCTATTTCTGTAAAAGTAGATAATGGGAAATTAAATCCTGATGATATTAAACCAGTACTTGAAGAACATGCAGATGAACATATGGTAAAACCTAAATTAGTTTATATTTCAAACTCCACAGAGATAGGAACAATTTATAAAAAGGAAGAAATAGAAGAGCTTAGTAAATTTTGTAGAGAAAATGACCTTCTATTATTTCTTGATGGAGCAAGACTCGGTTCTGCCCTATGCTCAGAAGATAATAATATAAAACTTTCAGACTTGGGGAATCTCGTAGATGCCTTTTATATAGGAGGAACTAAGAATGGTGCCTTATTGGGAGAAGCTTTAATTATTTGTAATGACTACCTTAAAACAGATTTTAGATATCATATTAAGCAAAAAGGGGCATTACTTGCTAAAGGAAAGGTGCTTGGGGTACAATTTTTAGAACTTTTTAAAGATAATCTATACTTTGACTTAGCAAATCATGCTAATGATATGGCTAAACTATTAAGGAATGGAATCACTGAAGCTGGATATTCTTTTTTAATTAATTCATGTTCAAATCAAATCTTTCCTATCTTTCCAAAGGAAATAGCAGAAAAGCTTGGGGAGAAATATGCCTTTTATATTTGGGAAAAGATTGATAAGGATAATTCTGCTATTCGCCTTGTGACCTCTTGGGCAACTAGGGAGGAGAAGGTTATGGAGTTTGTTGAGGATTTGAAGAGGTATAGTAGGGAAAGCATAAAGTAACAATATAAAAAATATAAAGGGTACTGAAATGTTAGATTACCAAACAAAATATATAATTAAACTGTCTAAAAGGCTTTAAAATAGACGTTCTTCAAGAATATTAAATTGAAAATTTCAGAAACTAAAATCGGTTGGTAAAATTATTACTAAATGTTGAAATATAGAGGTATTTAGTATATACTTATATTTAAGGGTGGCTATTTTACTAGGATTGAACCTTAACATAGGATGTATTTAAATAACATTCTTTCGTGGCTTTCATGACCTACTGGTATATTGAACCTTAACATAGGATGTATTTAAATATACACATTTAGAACATTCTAAAGAAATAGCCAATAATTGAACCTTAACATAGGATGTATTTAAATGGCCTTATATTGCTCTCTATTAAAGTTTTTCCCATTGAACCTTAACATAGGATGTATTTAAATAAAGAAGAAAATTGGGCTAAAGAAGACGGTTCCAATTGAACCTTAACATAGGATGTATTTAAATATTCCATTCTAAGGCTTTAAAAGAACCTTCCCTATGATTGAACCTTAACATAGGATGTATTTAAATATCTCTCCTTTGTCAATGATATATTGACAATCCCACATTGAACCTTAACATAGGATGTATTTAAATATAGTTATGTCTATTTCACTTTTTTCTATATCCTTCATTGAACCTTAACATAGGATGTATTTAAATAAGAACTTTAATAGCTATTAAGACTACATTATTAATTGAACCTTAACATAGGATGTATTTAAATCCCTATATTGTGAACCAAAAGAAGAACAGGGAAGGCATTGAACCTTAACATAGGATGTATTTAAATCTCCAACAATTATGTTGTTCTTTAATCATTATTTGGATTGAACCTTAACATAGGATGTATTTAAATTATTTATATACTGATTAAATACTTCTCTAGAACAAAATTGAACCTTAACATAGGATGTATTTAAATGATCCTTTTGGAGCTTTGCTGCAAACCACATAGAATAATTGAACCTTAACATAGGATGTATTTAAATACCTCATAGTCCTTACTATTAATTGTAATTTTCAACAATTGAACCTTAACATAGGATGTATTTAAATCGCTATAGGGCAAGAAACATTCGATAATAAGCATCAATTGAACCTTAACATAGGATGTATTTAAATGCTTTTCACGAACTTATAAGATATAGATATTTAGATATTGAACCTTAACATAGGATGTATTTAAATTGGAAAGCAAAAGGATTATACAGTTATTTAATGGGAATTGAACCTTAACATAGGATGTATTTAAATAGAATATTATGATAGCCTTGATGAATTACTTAAAAGATTGAACCTTAACATAGGATGTATTTAAATGCGAAATCCTCTATTTCATCTGTATGCTCTATTCTTATTGAACCTTAACATAGGATGTATTTAAATTTTTTTGCACGAAATCTTCTTCTTTTTCTTGTATAATTGAACCTTAACATAGGATGTATTTAAATTTATCTAGCCTTAAATCTGTTATATTACTTTGGCTAAATTGAACCTTAACATAGGATGTATTTAAATAGGCTTAGGAAAGGCAATTCCTGCATCTTTACAGATATTGAACCTTAACATAGGATGTATTTAAATCCTTTTGGCATTGCATTTCTTCTATCCTCTATATTAATTGAACCTTAACATAGGATGTATTTAAATACACTTTTCTTTTCAATTCCCCATCTATAGTAGGAACATTGAACCTTAACATAGGATGTATTTAAATACTTTGGGAATAATATCTGTCAACTGTTCGTTGACTATTGAACCTTAACATAGGATGTATTTAAATTAAATTTTTGTATCTGATTAGTTTGTTCCCCAAATATTGAACCTTAACATAGGATGTATTTAAATATCTTTAAAACTCATACCACTACTAATCAAACTAGTATATTGAACCTTAACATAGGATGTATTTAAATCTTCTAAGGTCTTTTTCTCCTTGCTTACCTATTATGATTGAACCTTAACATAGGATGTATTTAAATGTGGTTATATTTTTTCCATTTTCTTTAGTGCATATAAATTGAACCTTAACATAGGATGTATTTAAATCCATTTTTATTTGCTCCATTTTGAGCACCTTGAGCCATATTGAACCTTAACATAGGATGTATTTAAATATCGAGAAAGCTCCCGACTGTGCACCTTCAATTAGATTGAACCTTAACATAGGATGTATTTAAATTTTTTATGATATGTCAACAGCAATAGCTACAACAATATTGAACCTTAACATAGGATGTATTTAAATTCTTTCGCCATCTTACTTACCATCTGTATCTGAATATTGAACCTTAACATAGGATGTATTTAAATGAAGATGAATGGTTAAAAAATCGAGTTAGATATCCTATTGAACCTTAACATAGGATGTATTTAAATATGAATGGATTTGATGGAAAAGTATTTAGATACTAATTGAACCTTAACATAGGATGTATTTAAATGTATATGAGGACACCAAGAATTTCACAGAAGAAAAATTGAACCTTAACATAGGATGTATTTAAATTTATCAAAGAAAGCCTCGGCAGAGTAAAACCTTCCTATTGAACCTTAACATAGGATGTATTTAAATTTGAAGTTAAAATTTGGTTTGTAGTTTCTAAAATCTATTGAACCTTAACATAGGATGTATTTAAATTTCTTCTTAGATGTTTCAACAGAAGAAATGAATTCAATTGAACCTTAACATAGGATGTATTTAAATATGTTTGAACGGTAGAATTAAAACAGCAGGAGGATTATTGAACCTTAACATAGGATGTATTTAAATCCAGACGAACCCGTTTCTCTTTGCAGTAGAGCAAACATTGAACCTTAACATAGGATGTATTTAAATTTTGCTTAGAGTTATAGTGTTTACATCTAAGAAAGTATTGAACCTTAACATAGGATGTATTTAAATCTTCCTGCATAATCACTTAGCATTTCGTTTATCATATTGAACCTTAACATAGGATGTATTTAAATAAGTTAAGAAAGGGGGATGTAATATGAGTACTATGGATTGAACCTTAACATAGGATGTATTTAAATTAGGCAGTCTCTACAAACTCAGTTAGGTATACTTGAATTGAACCTTAACATAGGATGTATTTAAATCGTCGAATATATCTCTGAATTTAACATTAATCATATATTGAACCTTAACATAGGATGTATTTAAATACTGTTGACTAGGAATAGTTAGTAGTATAACAGAAAATTGAACCTTAACATAGGATGTATTTAAATGTTTTACTTGCTATTGTATTATCCGTATATTGACTAATTGAACCTTAACATAGGATGTATTTAAATTCATTAACTTTTACTCCTAGTCTGCAAATCATATTAATTGAACCTTAACATAGGATGTATTTAAATACGGGTGTCCTAGTCTTAGCCTCCGCAACTACAAATTGAACCTTAACATAGGATGTATTTAAATCTATCTCCAACTGATACTTTATCGTCTGCATAATAAATTGAACCTTAACATAGGATGTATTTAAATAATTTTTCGGCAAGTCCATTAATAAATCCTAATGCATTGAACCTTAACATAGGATGTATTTAAATAGACAAATATGATGCTAGGAAAGTAAAATATCAACATTGAACCTTAACATAGGATGTATTTAAATCTGGATGCATATCTCTTACTAATACCAGTTGCTTTATTGAACCTTAACATAGGATGTATTTAAATGATTTTCCACCAACAAAACCATTCTCTATTCCAGTAATTGAACCTTAACATAGGATGTATTTAAATATATGAACAACTATGGAATAAGATGTTAAATAACAAATTGAACCTTAACATAGGATGTATTTAAATTAATTCCTACACATACAAATTTAGCTGACTCTACCCATTGAACCTTAACATAGGATGTATTTAAATAAGTTTATTTGCTTAATCTTATTCTCGTATTCTTCATTGAACCTTAACATAGGATGTATTTAAATATACAGAACACTGTTAAATTAGTTTCTAAACTACTTAAATTGAACCTTAACATAGGATGTATTTAAATCAGAACGACCCATAAGAGTTGCTATAATTGCACCTATTGAACCTTAACATAGGATGTATTTAAATGGTACATCGGCGTAAGTATAAGTTCCATTTAGAATATTGAACCTTAACATAGGATGTATTTAAATAAATACAATGTGATATCGTAACCTTTTCTCCATGAAATTGAACCTTAACATAGGATGTATTTAAATTTTTTTAAGTGATTTAACATATTAACATCTCCCCTTAATTGAACCTTAACATAGGATGTATTTAAATTTGTTATTAATTTTCTGATTAATTAAGCTATTTATCATTGAACCTTAACATAGGATGTATTTAAATCCACTTGCATATAAGTCGAATATATATTTAATTAATTGAACCTTAACATAGGATGTATTTAAATTAGCTTCCTAACTTATTAGTTTTATTAAGAAAATATATTGAACCTTAACATAGGATGTATTTAAATTGCCTAAAAGTGTGTCTTTGACTTCCTTGTTCATTTATTGAACCTTAACATAGGATGTATTTAAATGGCTTAGTCTTCAACTCTCCATCTTCTAGCCATGTTATTGAACCTTAACATAGGATGTATTTAAATACTGTAAAATGCCAAGATACATACTTATCACATGCATTGAACCTTAACATAGGATGTATTTAAATACTGTAAAATGCCAAGATACATACTTATCACATGCATTGAACCTTAACATAGGATGTATTTAAATATTAGTCTCTTAATATATTTTAATACTGTATTCTTAGATTGAACCTTAACATAGGATGTATTTAAATTGTTTGGCCAAGGACTTGATACAACCACAGACAAGTATTGAACCTTAACATAGGATGTATTTAAATGCTATAGTCATCATTGGGTCGTCTCCTGCTAATTCATTGAACCTTAACATAGGATGTATTTAAATAATCCTAGTAGATTATCACCATCCACTTGAATTTTAATTGAACCTTAACATAGGATGTATTTAAATCCGTTAACTGTATATCCAAACGGTAGAATTGTGTAATTGAACCTTAACATAGGATGTATTTAAATGACAAGTTGTAAAACCTTGCCTGTTATGTATCTCTTATTGAACCTTAACATAGGATGTATTTAAATCAATGGTACCGGAATATATGCTAAAGATGGAAATGGATTGAACCTTAACATAGGATGTATTTAAATACAATCCTGTTTCACTAACTTCATCCCTAACACCATATTGAACCTTAACATAGGATGTATTTAAATGTCGAAGAATACCTCGGAGAAATCGACTTCTAAGTGATTGAACCTTAACATAGGATGTATTTAAATAAATGTGTTATGCTATTTATCCAGTAGTTAGGTTTGATTGAACCTTAACATAGGATGTATTTAAATTTTACACTGGTGCTTTTCTGCTCCTTATCTATTATAATTGAACCTTAACATAGGATGTATTTAAATTGGCATCCGTTACTTTCTTTTGGTAATCTTCTTGTAAATTGAACCTTAACATAGGATGTATTTAAATTTGCACTATGTATAGAGTTCAAAGATTGTAAAGGAAATTGAACCTTAACATAGGATGTATTTAAATTTTAAAGGTATATCAAGCATTAATGCATATTCGATTATTGAACCTTAACATAGGATGTATTTAAATGTAAGTTAGACTCAACATATGCTGTGTCAGGAGCTATTGAACCTTAACATAGGATGTATTTAAATTATACAATCTCTATTTCATCAACTCTTATTAGAGGGATTGAACCTTAACATAGGATGTATTTAAATCCGTAAAGAAAATAGCAAGCCATTCCATACATCGGATTGAACCTTAACATAGGATGTATTTAAATGCCTTTATGTCCCCGCCTATACCTAGTAGCTTTCCCTTATTGAACCTTAACATAGGATGTATTTAAATAGCCTAAAAAAAGTACTCCTACAAAAATAGACCCAAATTGAACCTTAACATAGGATGTATTTAAATAGATTATTATTGTCTATATCTTCTATACTTTGATTTATTGAACCTTAACATAGGATGTATTTAAATAAACAATCCTCACAGAACACCTCACCACATTCTTGAATTGAACCTTAACATAGGATGTATTTAAATTATGGAGGTACTTTATACAACCCACAAGGATATAAATTGAACCTTAACATAGGATGTATTTAAATAATTTAATGCGAAGTACTGATTTTAGAGATAAACAAATTGAACCTTAACATAGGATGTATTTAAATGCAAAATATGCTGCAAGAATGCATGAAGATATTTATATTGAACCTTAACATAGGATGTATTTAAGTACTATAATATATTAGCTAAAAGTATATTTACATAAATATAGATCGATTGAACTTAAAAATAATGGGAAAATACAAGTACATATGTTATTATATATTTATTAACCATAACAAGTAGTTGTATTTAAATATAAGTTGAATGAAACAATTTAACTTTTATTAACCATAACATTTGATGTAAAAATTTAATTATGACATTATTTTAGCAGTGTATTTGGTATAATATGATTATAAATTCAATAAGATGAATAAAACAATTTATAAAAGAGGTGGAGATGTGTCTAAACTGTCGATTCAGTTGAAATTATTAGATATATTATTAGATGAAGATATCCATAGTGGAAAAGAACTAGCAGAGGAATTAGAAATAAAAAATAGTACTATAAGATGGTATATAATGAATTTAATAATATCTGGATTCCAAATAGAATCTTTTAGAGGAAAGGGTGGGGGCTATAAACTAAATAAAAAAATGTGTGCAAATAATATTTTGAGACTAATAGAAAGCTGACATATTAACTTAAATACTCATAAAAACATAAAAGTATTTACAAAATAAAACAATAAGTATAAAATTAGGTATAAAGGGGGTGGTTAAATGAAGGTTTTTGAAATATCTATGTTAGTATTCTTACTAAAAGATATAAATTCAAAAGAAGCCTTTTCAAAGATAGGTGAGTTTATAGATAGTGGAATGGCTAAAAAAACAGAATTATTAGAATTACATAATACAAACACATACAAAAACTATTGTTTTTGTTCCTTGTTTCCACTAGAAAACGATAAAGTTTATAAGGCTGGAAATAGCTATACGATAAGAATAAGAACAGTTAATAATGAACTAGCCAAATTCTTTAATAATAAACTAGTAAATCATTATAATGATAATATAAAAGCTCTAACATCAACAATTAAAGTATTACCTAAGAGATATATTGAAAAAATTTATTCTATAACTCCTTCGATAATTAAGACAGATAAAGGATATTGGAAAGGAAATATCTCCCTAGATGACTTTGAAAGAAGGTTAAAGGAGAATCTGATAAAAAAATATAATTTATTAAACAATACAAAAATAAACGAAGATTTTCAGCTTTATACATCTGTAGAGTTTAACAATAAAAAGCCTATAGCAATAGAATATAAAGGTAAAAAAATACTTGGAGATAAGTTAACCATACATATTAGTGATGATGAGAAGGCTCAAGAACTGGCATATATGAGTCTAGGTACAGGGGTATTAGAAATGAATGCTAGAGGTGCTGGATATATGAACTTTAAGTGGTTATAAAAAGGCGGTGATAATGTGCTAAGCCAAGCTGTAGAGGTATTTAAAAAGGAGTACAAAAGATATGATGATGCTTTAGTTCTAGGTAATTACATTCCCGCGGATGGAACCTATGTAGTGGTTAAACCTGAAAATGATGGGTTTATTATAAAAGACACTGTGGATATAAAATTGGATAAAAAAACTAGAACTATAGATAGAAGTCAAAGTCAATATATGGATTTTATATATTTTGCTGATTACTATAGTAAAGTAACAGATATGAACAAGGCCATATTATCCAGTAAAGGTAAAGTGATACAGGGGAATAATTATTTATCTTTTATCATAAAAAAGGATAGTCTTACCAATGGCAAACTTACAGTTGAAATAATAGATAAGTACTATAGTTATTTGGAAGAGCCTAGATTAAAATATAGGAAAAAGCCTAAAGCTCTGGCATTATACGAAGTAGCTGAAGAGAAATTGGGAAAAGTAGATAAAAATAGATTAAATAAAATAAAGCTATGGATTAAGGAAAATTTATTTAAATCCTTTGAAGAATATACTGGTAAGGACTATTTGAAAATATTTTTTTATTACCCAAAGGAAGATTATAAAAAAGAAAGCGAAAGATATTTTATACCAAACATATATAATAATAATGCTTATAATCAAAAATCAGGCAATAATATATATGGGTTACCTAATGATAATATGGGGTTAAATTCAAAAAAGCCATATTTAGAAAACAAAACTCGAAAAGTAAAAATCCCCTATTTAATTGACCAAGAAGAAGTTATGTATCAAAAGAAATTTTTTGATTATTTAATGAATCAAGCTTCTAGTGGTAAAGTCAACATATATATTGGCGAAGAAATTGATTCATTGAGCAATAAAGAACATAAAGATGAAAAGTTCAGTGGAATGTTCATGAGAATAAAGAAAGGTAAGGAAGTAGAAATTTTAGACTATGATATTATCTCTAATTATAACCCGAAGTTAGATGGAATTTTTGAGTATAAAAATATATTAGGAATGGATTATGCTAAATTAAAAGCAAGCTATGGGAATATTAAAAGGTTAGAAACAATGCATAAGGTTATAAATGAGGTTCTATTTAGCAAGTTTTTAAGCTCTAATTACTTTACCGAACCAAAGGACATATCAACAAATGATAATACATTAAAATCCAATATACTGATGTGTAGAATTGCACTGTTTAATTGGTTTTTTAAAGGAAATGGGAAAAACATATGGATGTTACTTAATAAAGCATCATTAAGTTTAGTAAAAGGATCTATTAAAAATGGATATATGACAAAAGCAGCTGATCAGTTCAATTTAAGGCTATCTCTAAAAAAATATTTTAAAGGAGGGGAAGAAATGGCAGATGTTATCCTTGAGATCAAAGATAACTTAAGAAGTAAAATTTCACAGAAAAGCACCAGTTGTATAGAAAGTGATAGAGAGTACTTCTTTGCAGTAGGACAACTAGTTAGTTTTTTTATATCTAGAAGTAAGGGAAAGAAAAAGCCCCTATCATTGGCTAACCCATTTATTAATGCTAAAGGAGATAAAGTTATAAAGGAAAAATTAAAGGGATTATATAAAAAATATAACTATGACATTGAAAGTTATAATTATAAATTTAAGGGCTTATATGCTATGGTTATGTCTTATGAGTTAAATAATGACATTGATGAAGATATAATTATTGCAGGTTTCTTACATAGTAATCTGTTATACGAAAGAACAGAAATCAATGGGGAGGTAGAGGATGATGAATAAAAGAGTTTATGGAATTATTGGAATATCGTCAGTGATGGCTAATTGGAATGCGGACTTTACAGGATACCCTAAAACTGTATCTACAGGAGAAATTTTTGGAAGTGATAAAGCTTTAAAATACCCTATAAAAAGAATGTGGGAAAATCAAGGGGAAAAAGTTTTATATATAAAATCTATGAAACTATCAGAAGGTAAGAAGGGTCAAGTTACATTAGTTCCTAGATCTTTAAAGGAGAGATATGAATATCTTTTTGATGAACCTGACTTAAAAAAATGCAAAGATAGTAAGAAGGTTTTGACTAACTTATTCTCGGCTACAGATGTTAAAAATTTTGGAGCTACTTTTGCTGAAGAGGGGAATAATATATCGATTACAGGAGCAGTTCAAATAGGTCAAGGGTTCAATAAATATGAAGACTCCTATGCAGAAGAACAACAAATCCTATCTCCATTTAGAGATGCTTCAATTAAAGGAAATAAAAAAGCGGATCAAGAAGATGCAAAAAATTCTACTTTAGGTACTAAAATAGTAAGTAATGAGGCCCATTATTTTTATCCCTTTACTATTAATCCGTTAGCATACAAAGAGTTTATAAACCTTGGTGTTACTGATGGCTATTCAGAAGAAGATTTTAATAAGTTTAAAGAGGCAGCATTATGTTCTGCAACTTCTTTTGCAACAAATGCTAAAGTCGGATGTGAAAATGAGTTTGCATTATTCGTTGAAACTGAAAGGAATACATATCTCCCTAACCTTTCAGAATATATAGAATTTAAAAAGGGTGAAGGAAACAATAAAATAACTCTAAACTGTGGAAATCTATTGAATTCCTTGGGGGAGAAGGTGTTATCTATAGAAGTTTATTATAACCCATATACTACAGAGATTAATACAGATATAGAAAATGCTAAGGAATATAATATATTTACAAAACAAGAGGTGTAAAGTATGGAGGTTATTAAATTTACTCTAAAGGGGAGAACGGGTTTCTTTAAGAAGCCCGATGTTAATAGTTATCTATATTTCACATACGGAAATATTCATAAAGTGGCTCTCCTTGGTATATTTGGAGCAATACTAGGATATAGAGGATATAATCAAATGAGCTTTAAATCAAAATACAAGAAAGATTTTAAAGAGATAGAGAAAGAAAATAATGAAGTTTATCCCGAATTTTATGAAAGGTTAAAACACTTAAAGGTCGGAATTGTGTCTAAGGAAGTTAGTATAAAGAAGAAAATACAGGTTTTTAATAATTCGGTGGGATATGCATCTAAAGAAAAAGGTGGAAATTTAATTGTGAAAGAGCAGTGGCTAGAAAAGCCAAATTGGGACATCTATATAGCCATTGAAGATGATGAAGGAAAAAAGTTAGCCAAGGCATTAATGGATAGGAGTTTTGTCTATATACCTTATTTAGGGAAAAATGATCATTTAGCAGATATAGAAAATATTGAGTTAATATCAGATGTTAAAGAAGTAAGTTCAATAATTAACATTAACAGTTTGTTTTTAAAAGACGATTTTGAAATAGTTGAAAAAGATGACTTTGATGAGTTTACTAATTTAGAAAAAAAGACTCCTACATTTAAATATGAAGAAAAGTTACCAATTACCTTGGATAAATCCACTAATAAGTATGAACTAAGAACTTTCATATACACAAATGAAAATCTGAAGAAAATAGGGGATGCTTCTGTGTATGATGTAAAAGATAAAAATATAGTATTTATTTAAAAGAGGAGGTTGAAAAACCTCCTTAAATCATAGGAAAAGGTGAGTTTTATGTATTTTGATTGTGATAAAAAGATAAATGTGTCTAATTTGCTAAATAATAGATATCTAATATATGCCCATATAAAAGATGGTAGAAATGAAAGATTGGAAGAACACATAGATCGTTGCTTAAAATATTTTTATAAAATTATTGAAGACAAAGGATTTGAAGAAATTTTTGAACAGATAGAACGGGAGATTTTTAAAGACATTTCCCTAAAGGGAAAAGAAATATTTAGAGAAATGATTTTAAATACAGTCACATTACATGATATAGGAAAAGTAAACTCCTATTTTCAGAAAAAGAAACTACAAAATGACCTAAAACTAAGAAACTGTGGAAAATATAAAAATTCTAACCATTCCATGTTATCGTCTATTATCTATATCGATATATATTTCCCTAAAATAAGGAAGTTTACAAAGGTAGAAAGAGATTTACTTCTTGACTTTATGATGTTAAATGCCTATATAATATCAAGACATCATGGTAGTTTGAATTCTTGGGAACAATTCAAAGAAAAGTTTGATTTAGATGGAGAAGGAGAAAAATTAATTGTAGAACAAAAGGATCTATTTGAAGATACCCTTAATAGTAAGTTAAATATTACTGTAGAACATATAAGGACAATATTAGACATAATAAAAGAAAATAACGAAAAGCATACCAAAGAGCAGTTGGTGTATAAGTATATTTATACAAGAATTATTCTATCTATATTAATAGCTTGTGATTTTTACTCAACATCGGAGTTTATGGATGGGGTTGAAATAAATGATATAGGGATTATAAATGATATAGAAGAATTTTATGATGTATTTAAAAAGGGGGAAATATATAAATCAATTAGAAATTATGAGAAAGAACAATATGGGAAGAAAAAAGACTTTACTAATATAAAGGATATAAACATATTAAGAAATGAAATGTTTTTAGATGCAGAAAAAAAACTTGATGATAATATGGAATCAAATATTTTTTATTTAGAAGCTCCAACGGGTAGTGGTAAAAGTAATGTGGCTACAAATCTAAGTTTTAAGTTACTACAAGAAGATAAAAGTAAAAATAAGATATTCTATGTTTACCCCTTCAATACTTTAGTGGAACAAAATATAAATACTCTAGAAAAGGTATTTGAAAAGGAAAAGGATATATTCAACAAAATAGCAGTAATCAATTCAATAGAGTCAATAAAAGTTGATAAAAAAATTAATGAAAGTGAAAATTCAAACCTAGAGTATTATAAAAGAGCTTTACTAAACAAACAATTTTTGAATTATCCAATGGTTTTAACAACCCATGTTACAATTTTCAAGTATCTATTTGGAACATCAAAAGAAGATATTTTTCCCCTTCATCAGTTAGCAGGTAGCGTAATAGTATTAGATGAGATTCAAAGTTATAGAAACTTGATATGGGGAGAGATAATTACCTTGTTAACTTGTTATGCAAAAATATTAAATATAAAGATAATCATAATGTCTGCTACCTTACCAGAATTAGATAAGTTATCTCTTTCAACAGGTAATACTGTAAAATTAATTGAAGATAGAAGAAAATATTTTGAAAACCCTATTTTTAAGGATAGAGTAAATGTAGATTATTCTTTATTACAAAGTCAAAATATAGAAGATGATTTATATAACCATGTGAAGGAGAAAAGTTATAAAGGCAAAAAAATACTTATTGAGTTTATAAGTAAAAATTCAGCATATGAATTCTACAATAGATTAAAAGAAGATATGGAAATATTATGTGATGTGGAGCTTATGAGTGGTGATGACAATATAGCTGAAAGGGATAGAATTATAAAAAGGGTTAAAGATAAAGACTCTTTAATATTAGTAGCAACACAGGTTGTAGAGGCTGGGGTAGATATAGATATGGACATAGGATATAAAAATATATCGATGTTAGATAGTGAAGAACAGTTTCTTGGAAGGATAAATAGGTCTTGTAAAAAAGAAGGGTCAATAGTTTACTTCTTTAAAATAGATGAAGCTAAAAGAGTATATAAAGATAGAGTAACATCCCATAGTGATATAAGAATAAATAAGGATATAACATTAGAAAATGAAAGCATTAGAAATATTTTAAGAGATAAAAATTTTAGTAAATTTTATGGTCTTGTAATTGAAAGACTAAAAAATCTAACAAGTGGGCTCAATGATTTAAATATAGAGGATTTCTTTAATAGAGAAATTAAAAATCTGGATTTCAAAAAAACAGAAGAAAAGTTGAGATTAATACAAGATAATGAAAGTAAAATATCTGTTTACTTAAGCAGTAACATTATAGTAAATGATGAGGAGCTAAATGGAGAAGATATATGGTATACATATAAAAAGCTATTACTAAACAAGACCATGGATTATTCTGAAAGAAGAGTGAAATTATCAGAAATCAGATCTGAAATGAACAATTTCATATATGAAATAAGGTGGAACTATGATTTTCCATATAATGATAGACTAGGAGAACTTTATTTTATAGAAGACGGAGACAAATATTTTAAAGAAGGTAAATTAGATAAAGAAAAATTTATTAGCGGGATAGGAGATTTTATATAATGAGAATTAATGGTACTTTAATAAATTATTATTTTCATTGTAAAAGACAATGTTATCTCCATGGTAATAGACTTAATCTTGAGGATAATAGTGAAAATGTAAAGATAGGAAAAGCTATACACAAAGAAAAGGAAACTAAAGGTAAAAACCATGAAATTGCAATAGAGAATATAAAAATCGATAAGCTCACAGAGGAATATTTAACAGAAATAAAAAAATCCGATGCTGATGTAGAAGCTTGTAAATGGCAACTGATATTTTATTTAAAAGTTTTAAAAGATAAGGGGATAAATAGAAAGGGGAAACTAGAATTTATTGAAAAGAAAAAAGGGAATAATAAGGTTCTATATTTTGAACTTAATGATGAATTATTAAGAGAATTAAATTACTACATAAATAAAATAGAAAATTTAATAAAAAGTGATGAAATTCCAAAGTCTTTAAATAAACCAAAATGCAAGAAATGTGCCTATTATGAATACTGTTACATTTAGGAGGGAAAGAAATACAAATGGGTAGCACAAGGTATATAACATCTATGGGGGAGTTAACTAGAAAAGATAACTCCTTATGTTTTAGAAAAAATGGTAAGAATGTATACATACCAGTAGAAAATACAAAGGAAATATATTGTTTAAATGAAGTAAGTATAAACTCTAAACTTTTAGATTTTTTATCTAGAAATAATATTGTTGTTCATTTTTTTAACTATTATGAAGGGTATAGTGGAAGCTTTTATCCTAGGGATCAGTATATTAGTGGGAAACTTCTAGTTAAGCAAGTAGAAACTTTTAATAATAGAAGGTTAGATGTGGCCAAATCTATTGTAAAAGGTACAGGGAATAACATAGCAGAAGTATTATATCATTATTATAAACATAACAAGAAAGAAGTTAAGGGGACTATTGATTGGATAAGGGGAGGGTTTCTTCAAGGTATAGAGAAAAGTAATAATATAAAACAACTTATGGCTGCAGAAGGGGAGCTATGGCATAGATTTTATGGTGAGTTTAAAAATATATTACTTGATGATTTTATAATGAATAAAAGGGTAAAGCGACCGCCAGATAATCCTATTAATGCTTTGATATCTTTTGGGAATTCTTTATTATATACAAAAACAATATCTGCTATATATAGAACTCATTTGGACCAAAGAATTAGCTTTCTACATGAACCTTCAGAGGGAAGATTTTCTTTAAGTCTAGATATAAGTGAAGTCTTTAAACCTGTTATTGTATATAAGACTATATTTCATTTAGTGAATAATAGAAAATTGCAGGTAGCTAAACATTTTCAAAGAAAGGTAAATTATTGTTTATTAAATGAAGAGGGAAGAAAAACTTTTATACAAGAATTTGAAAAACGTTTGGAATCTGTATTTGCCCATCCTAGATTAAAAAGGAAAGTTAGTTATAGGACAGCAATTAAATTAGACTGCTATAAGTTAATTAAATTTATAATGGAAGATAAAGATTTTGTTCCGTTTAATCTTAAGGAGAAGATATAATGAAAAGAAATTTAAACTATAATTATGCATTTGTTTTTTATGATGTAAATGAAAAAAGGGTTCAGAAAGTGTTTAAAGTGTGTAAAAAATATTTATCCCACTTTCAGAAATCAGTTTTTAGAGGAGAAATAACTCCATCTAAATTAATTTCATTGAGGGGAGATTTAAATAGTGTAATTAATGAGAAAGAAGATTTTATATGCATCATAAAGTTATTAAATGATAGTATATTTGATGAGGAAATCCTAGGCTATCAGAATAATAATACTGGAGAAGATTTGATAATTTAATTTTATACTGAATCTTAACATGAGATGTGCTTTTATAATATATCACTATATATGATTTAAGAAGATAAATACGTGATTATATTAATAAAAATAAAATAGCGAGGGATAAAAAATGAATATAAAAGATTTTGAACAACATATTGACTCTAAAATTCTAAACAGAGGATATGATTACTATGATAATGGAAATATAATAGAAATATATGAACAAGGGGAAGATGAGTATACTTTTATAATTGAAGGAAGAGAAGATTATGAAGTAACTGTAAAATTAGATGACAAAGGGGATATTGTTTACTCATATTGCAATTGTCCCTATAACTTTGGGCCTGTATGTAAGCATGAAGTAGCAACTTATTTTCAGCTATTTGAGATTTTTAATAGTAAAAATCTCAGTGAAAAAATTACAAACGATATAGTAAAGCGACCAAAAATAGAGGAAATCCTAAATAGCCTTTCTAAAGATGAATTAGTAAACATTATAATAGATATTACAAAAGAAGATAGTACTTTAAAGAATAAAATTATCTTTAAATACTCAAAGGATGAAGGTGAAGACGGAATAGAAAGATGCAAGAAATTGATGGAATCCATAATAAGAAAATATATGACTAGGGAAGGTTATATTCTATATAGAGAAACTTATGGATTTATAAACGATATGGAAATTTTATTAGAGAAAATGAAAGATACGAAAGATAAGATATCAGCTTTAGAGATTGGATTTTTATTACTGGAAGAGCTAATAGAATCTTTTCAATATGCAGATGATTCCGGTGGAGTGATAGGTTCCTTAATAATTGAAATAATAGACAGTATGGAAGAAGTTATAATGAAATCTAAAAGTTTAGATAGAAGTATAAGGGAAAAAATGTTTGAAAAATTATTGACTCAGGTAGATAATAGGGTTTTTGAAGGTTGGGAAGATTACCGTATAGATATAATAGCAATATGTGCTGAGTTTGCAGATGTTAAACCATTTAGGGATAGATTGTTAAACAAAATAAAATCTTGGGTTGATAAAAATAATGATGATCAATATAAAAAATATAGCAGTGAAAGAATGCTTATGATACTATACAATATAATACAACAATATGGAGAGCAAAATGAAGCAGAAAGATTTATAAAAGATAATCTTAAATTTTCTTCATTTAGAGAACTATTAATAGAAAAATATATGGAAAAAGAAAATTATAATAAGGTTATAGAGTTAGCATTGGATGGAGAAAAAAATGATAAACACTTTAGAGGCCTAGTCTCAAAATGGAAGGAACTAAGATATGTAGCTTACAAAAAACTTCTACTGAAACAAGAACAGGAAAAATTGGCGAAGGAATTATTTTTTAGTGGAGAATATGAGTATTATAAGGAATTAAAGGAGTTACATAAGGGTAATGAAGAAGAGCTTTATAATGCTCTAAAACAAGAACTGAAAAGTTCTAATGGATGGCATAGAAGAGATATTTATCTTAAGCTTATAGTTGATGAAAAAGACTTGGAGGAAATAATGGAGTACGTTAGACAAAATCCAATGGCTATAGAAAATTATTCTGATATGTTGATAGATCAGTATGAGGATGAGGTAGTAAATATTTATAATAATATGATAATGTCCGCTGCAGATTTGTCTAATAATAGGAAAAGATATCAAGAAGTTTGTAGAAAAATTAAAAGATATAGAAAAATAGCAGGGGATAAAAAAGCTAATAAAATTATAGAAAAATTAAGGAAACTTTATAAAAGAAGACCTGCATTTTTAGATGAACTTGGTAAAATTTAATTATAAAAAATATAAATAGATAAAAGTTAATAGTAGGGAAAAAGATTATACTTACTAACAGATATAATTTTGTGTGTTATATTAGTCTTTAAAGAAAATTAAGAGGTTGATACGGGGGAGATAGCATATGTTGTTACCAGTAGTAATAGGCTTTTCAATAAGTTTAATAAGCATCATAATAATAGGTTTTCTTGAAAAGACAAAAAAGTTAAAAGAAAGAAGTAAAATATATATGTTAATTGGAGTTATAGGAGTTTATATCCCCATATTTGCAGCTTGTGGATATTATTTTTATATGAAAACAGATACATTAAAAGGAGCTATAATTGTAATAAGTGGAGTTTATATATGTTTAATTTTATTGGAATTATTTAATAGAGTATGGGGTGAAAAAAAGTATAATTATGTGACCTTTGCAATTGTAGTGTTAACTTGTTATTTTATTATTAATTATATAACATCTTATATGCTATCAAAGTCAGATAAAAACCTTTTTATAATAGTTGCTGGCTTTATTTTAGGGGGTAAAATAATAGATAACTGTAAGAATAAGAAAAAATTAATTATTTCAGGGATAATAGTTATGGCAATTGTTATAATAGAACCTTTAAATTATATAGATAGTTTAAAAAAATATGATAAAGTAGAAAGTACAGCTATAGAGTATGTAGAAAGCATAGACTATCCTATAGAAGATGATTATAAAATAATTAGGTGGAATGACTCTATAAGAAATAAACCAATTAGTTTATCTATTATCCAAAAGAAGTCAGAGGATAAGGATGGAACTATAGAGCATATTAAAATGACCTACTTCAATGGAAAAATTATTAAGTTGGAGGAAAGGCCTTAGTTTAGATCTACTTAATAGAAATCTTAAGGAACTAAAAAATTTAAAAGACTATGGAGAAAAATATTACAATTTCCTCCATAGTCTTTTTATTTAGTATAGTTACTTATAAAGATTCATTAGTATAGATTCAAAATAATTTATCTGAAATATTATTCTTTAGTTATTTTTAATATTATAAACAAATCCAAGTACAGCTCCTGACAGACCTCCAATTATATGGGTCAGTTGTGAGATATTATCTTCGTTGACTATTCCGTTATAAACTTCTCGACCAATATACATTATTAAAACGAGAATAAAGGACAAAGGAACCTCACCGTCATCTTTTATACCAGATATAGAGCTTAAGACAATCATCATAAAGACCACCCCTGAAGCACCTAAAAGGGCTGTAGATGAAAATAACATATTAAATATGCCAGTCACAAGTGCTGTGATTAATATTGCTTCTGCAATTATAAATGATCCGTATTTTTCCTCGAGCATTGAACCTATGACTAATAGTAAACTAATATTATAGAACCAGTGTTGAAAATTTGCATGACCCAATACATGGGACACAGTTCTAAAGTATGTTAATGGAGACGTTAGAGAACTTTTATAATTACTAAAATATTTTATTACAAACTCTCCATCAGTTAATTGGCTAATTATCAAGACAATAAAGCTTAATAATGTAAAAGTGAGAATTATAGGTGAATTAAATTTGATTTTATTTAATTTAATTTTCATATCTATTATTAACTACCCATATTTATAGTTAATTTACCTCCTGACTATATAGTTAGTTATTATTATCAAGATTTTAGTTGCCAGAGCCTAGCTTATTTTTATAGTCATTTTGGAGTTCTTGCATTCTTTTAGTTCCTGTAATTCTTTTTTGTTTAGCTTCTTGTTGGATCTTTCTAGTTTCATCAATTCCCTGTACTATAGTTTGCCATGTTTTTTCAAGGGTTTCAATCTTAATAGAACTTCCAGAGGCTAATTCTGCTGTAAGTTTAGATTGAGTAGCAATATTTTGGGAATTTTTCAATAACAATTCGTTTGTTTTATCATCTAGTGCTTTCATAGCATTAGCTTGAATCGCTTGTCTTTTCAAAGTTATTGCTTGAATCATTGCATTTTTAAATATTGGAATAGTAATAATAAATGCTGAGTTAATTTTTCGGACTAAATTGTAGTTACCTTGTTGAATTAATTTGATCTGTGGCATTGTTTGTAGAGATACAGTTTTAGCTAGTTCTAAATCATAGACTCTTTGTTCCATCATTTCTAATGCTTTCATGCCATTTGACAAATTCATTTGATTAAGTTGATTAGGAGATTGATTAGCTTTCAATTGTAAATCTGGTATAACTTCATTTTTAACCCTCTCAATAACTAAATTTCCAGCTTGAATATATTTTTCTATTGTCTCATAGTATTCCATATTTTTGTTAAACATTTCTTCTAGCATAACATTTGAAGTGTTAATTTCTGATTCGTAATTACTTAATTCAACATAAACTTTATCTATTTCTGAACCCATTGTATGATACTTTTTAAATAAGTCTTCCATAGATTTTTTTGCTTTCTTAAATATTTTTTGTAATAGCCCAGTTTTTTCTTCTTTAAAATCTTTTATTTCAAATTTATCCATGATTTTATTTAATTGCTGAAGAAGATTTCCTGAATCTTCAACATTTGTAGTTTCTAAAGAGTGTAGTATTCTATCTGCAAATTTTGATATTTCTTGTGAAGTGTCCTGACCGAATTTAAGAACTGCTTGAGCATCTTTAATATCTAGTTGTTTAGATAAAGCTATGACTTCAGGTGAGTTTTGCACCTTTGATGCTATTTCATTAGTTTCCTTGTCTAAATTAACTGCATTTGGTTCACTTATTTGGCTTGTTAGTTGGTTATCCATTTTAATTCCTCCTAGACTTTGATATTATTTGTTTCTACCAAGTAGATTTGCTAAAAAAGATTTAGCTTTGTTTGTATTTAGAAAATTAAAATCTGGTAATTCTAGATCAAACCTAACTTCTTCTAGTTTATGAGTATCATAATACTTATTAAATATTTTGTCTTCGATATTATTGTATCCTGTTGGTGTTAGTACCAGTATGTCAAATCCTATTAAGTTTAAAAATGCTAAAACTATTGAATCTTCATCACTAAACATACTTTCATTATTATCATAAATTATTATCTTAGGTACTTTAAATGGGTAATCAAAGCGTTGTATTAATTTTAGTATGCTCTTATCCAGAGATAGAAGTGTCATAATTACTTTAATTTTAAATTCTTTATTCATATTCACTTTTAACATATCAGAGGATATTAATCTATTTATTTTATCTATAATAGTATCTTGTAAAGCCGTTTTTAAGTAAGAATATTTATAAGATTGATGTTCTAATAATCTCTTTTTATTTAGTCCATTTTCATTTATTAGAGAACTAGACGTATACATATCTGATGTTTTAAATGAAGATTTTGTAAATGGAACTTTGTCAAGAAATAATACTTGTTCAACTGATTTAAATTGTTTTATTTCATCCCAATATAAATTTAAATCATTATAGGTTCCACTTATCTTTGCAAATAAATTAGGTATATAAACAGTATCGCCTTCTACTTTAAAGCCAGTTCTCATTCTGGATTCCTCATTCCAAAGCAACTTTAATTCATCATATGTGGATTTTAATGTAACATGTGAAGTTTTATAAGATTCAAATTGCCAGTGTTGATATAAACCATCTTGGTCATTATGAATTATTCTAGAAATTTCTTGTGATGCCCTAAAAGCATTTGTTTCTACCCTTATGGTGACGTCCTCTTTAGGAAATTCTTTTATATTTATTTTATTTTTAAAATGTAATGCCTTAGAATGGAGCTCTTCTTTGTCTATTTTATCAAAAGTTGTGTCTGAATAAGGGTTTAAATATAACACATCAGCTCCCAGTTTTGACAAAAGAATCAGAAAATAAACTTCGTGTTTTTTAATATCTCCATAGTAAAGTATTTTTGGATTTTTTATTGGAGTATTTGTATCTTCATAATTAATACCCAATAAAAGTTTTCTAGTATATACGTTGGACCATATAAGTAACTTAAGACAAAAATTTTTTAATTTGTTTATATTTGTATTTTTTGATTTACTTAAGTATAAATCTAAAACTAATTTAAAATTTTTAATTAATGTATTATTCAATAATTCATTCTTTAAATCGGGAAATGATTTAGTTTCTATAAATTTTTTTATAATCATATCTGGGGTTGAATTATTTATGCTTTTAAATTTATCCCAAATACCTTTCGTTCTTCTGACTAACTCGGGGTCATGATTTAATGGTATGCTATCTGTAAATTTTATATAAAGATTGTTTAAAGAAGAGAGTTTTTTATCTAAGTTAAATAACATATGCCTATACTCATCTTCCTTTTTATCAGTACCAATATATCTATAAAAATAAATAGGTACAAATGGAGTAGAACCACTTATATATCCAGCTCTATGATTTAATGGTGTAAAAATATCTTCAAAGGGATTATTTGATTTTTTAGGTGATGTAAAAATAGAGTCTTTATTATCAATATCTAAGTTGCTATTTTGTGATTTAAAAGTGTTTTCTTTAATGTCTGTATTGATAGATACAGAATTACTACTGTTTTTTTTGTAGGAAGGAAATTTTTTTAGTTGACCCTCTTTTTTTAATTTAAAGACATTAGGTATTTCATATAATTGACCTTTTTTTTCGAAACCATTATTAAAGCATGGATTTATGTATAAAACATCTACCCCTAGATAATATAAATAAGTTAAGAAATATATCTCGTGCTTCTTTATGTTCCCATAAAATACAACCTTTGGATTTATAGTACTTTCTACGGAACTTCCTTTTAAATTACCAAATATTTTAGGAATATATTCATTTATCCAAGAAAAAATTTTCAAACAAAAGTTTTTTACTTTAGATATATTGATACTATTTTCATTATTAAAATATAACATTAATAAGTCAATAAAACTTTCTCGCACAGATGTAGCATATAAATTATTGTTTAACTTCGGATATACATTAATTTTTTTCAATTCCTTAAATAAATGATTTTTATTGCTGGGTAAAACAGGATTATATCTTTTCCAAATAGCCTCTGTTTTTAAAGAAATATCTTTATAATCATTTAATGGAATACCGTCTACAAACTTTAAATATAAACTTTGTAAGTCCATAAGTTTTTTGTCTAATTCTTTAAGTTCATTATAATAGACAGTCTCATTTTCGTTAATTCCAATATATTTATAATAATAGGTAGGGATAACTGGAGATTGTGCAACTTTATATCCAGCTCTTTTATTAATTGGTATAAATATATCATCTAATGGCTTGCTAGAATTTAACAAAGCTACTTTAATCATTTTTCTTATATCTAGCACCAAAGCTCCTCCTTTCTTCTATTTCTAAGATTAATATAAACTCTAAATATAATATCAAGGTTTAATATATTACTTATTTTGAAGAGCCATACTTAATTAATAAATCTTCAATAGCTTCGTCGTGAAGTTTAGATTTATTTATTTTAGTTAATTTTGCAAGTTCATTTAATTTATCTACTAAGTCCAATCTTAATGTTGTAGTTATCCTTTTTCTAGTTTTAAGATTTTGCTGAGATGTATTCACTATCTAGCCTCCTTCACAATCTATAAGCTCAAAATACCACTTAAACCACATTATTGCAATTTGTATAGCACTGTGATAGAATTATATTGCAATGAGCAATTCTCTAAGATAGTATTCGCTATAATCATATCACTTGTTTCATGTTGTTGCAAGTTATTTAAGTTTATGCTAGCTTATCTATTTAGAAAGAGAGTGTTGCTAATAATATATATTAATTGCATTTGAAATTATTTCGATGAACAAAATCTATACAAAAAGAAATTATCACAAAATGGAGGGGTCATGATGTTTGAGTGGATAAATAATATTTGGCTTGCAATTTTTATGATTATAGCTATGTCATGGATAGTAAGTAAGGCAGCAGACAAGTTAGGAGATGTACTACATGTATTAGGAATTAAACTAGAGATTCCAACATCAGTTAGAGGGGCTACATTTGATGCAGTTAGTTCATCTTTTCCAGAGTTTGCTACAGCTATGATAGCTGTATTACTTTACAAAAGATTTGCAGATGTAGGAGTACCTACCATAGCTGGTTCTGGAATTTTTAATGTTTTGTTAATCCCTATGCTTAGTATTATTGCCTTTAAAGGAAAAAATTTAATAGTAAAAGTAGATAAGAAGGTTGTATATAGAGACATGATTTTCTATATGCTAGCTATAGGTATATTAATTTTATTTACATACTTAGGTGAGTATACAGCATTTACAGGATTAATATTACTATTTGTGTATGTATGTTATACTGTGGTTTTATATAGACAAACCAAAAAATATCGCAAAAGTATAACTGATATTGAAATAGCATCAGAATATAATGAAATGAAAGATGTTTTAGAAGAAGAAGAAGAGGAAGATATAGATATAGATATGGGATATGGCTCAATAGTTTTATGGATTGCCATATGCATTGGATTTATTTGGGTTAGTATTGATGCTATAATTCAGTCTGCTATAGTTGTTTCTGATACACTGAAGATTCCTCAGTATATAGTCTCTGTGATTATTATAGCCGCAGCAACTTCAATACCTGATACCCTTTTATCAGTAAAATCTTCAAGAATGGGAGATGCAGAAGGTGCTGTTTCAAATGCAGTGGGCTCAAATATTTTTGATATATGTATTTGTTTAGGATTACCTATGATTATTGCTGGGAGAGCTATTCCAGTTAGCTTTGGTGAAAATGTTGGAGTATTAGCTTTTCTTGTACTTTCCATGATAACAACAGCCTTTTTACTGTTAAAGAAAAATGGAGTGTCTAAAAGGGATTCATTAATTATGGGATTTGTGTATTTATTGTTCTTAGCATATGTAATTGCTACAGCTTTTAATATTATTGGTTAAATAATTAAGGGTTGTAGTAATAGATTAATAAAAGAGAGGAGAGATAAATATGACAGTAAGTTTAGCTAAGGGTCAGAAAGTAGACTTGACGAAAAGTAACCCTGGTCTTTCTAAAGTTATAGTGGGACTTGGATGGGACACTAATAAATATGATGGTGGGAATGATTTTGATTTAGATACGTCAGCATTTTTAATTGGAAGTAATGGTAAAACTTTAAGTGATGGAGACTTTATTTTCTATGGAAATCTGAATCATACATCAGGCTCAGTGTCTCACCTAGGAGATAATAGAAGTGGAGAAGGTGAGGGGGATGATGAACAAATACAAGTAGATTTAAGTAAGGTACCTTCTAATATAGAAAAAATAGCATTCACAGTAACAATTCATGAAGCTGTTGAAAGAGGACAAAATTTCGGTCAAGTTTCCAATGCTTTCATTAGAGTATTTAACGAAGATACGAATGAAGAGCTAATAAGATATGATTTAAGCGAAGACTATAGTATAGAAACGGCTATAGTAGTTGGAGAGCTTTATAGGCATAATAATGAATGGAAGTTTGCTGCTATCGGAAGTGGATTCGAGGGAGGTCTTGGAGCACTTTGTGATAACTTTGGAATTAATGTTGGTTAAATATTGATTATAGAAGGGAGAAGATTAATATGGCTATTAACTTAACTAAGGGTCAAAAAATTGATTTAACTAAGAGTAATCCGGGATTGAAAGAAGTTATAGTGGGACTTGGATGGGATACTAATAAGTATGATGGTGGAGCTGACTTTGATTTAGATGCTTCAGTTTTTATGGTAGGAGATAATGGGAAAGTTAATAATGATTTAGATTTTATTTTTTATAATAATCTAGAACATCCTAGTAAATCGGTTGTACATACTGGAGATAATAGAACTGGAGAAGGAGATGGTGATGATGAAGCTATCATCATAGATTTCTCGAAAGTTCCTTCAAATATTGATAAAATAGCAATTACGGTAACTATCCATGATGCTATAGCTAGAGGTCAAAACTTTGGTCAAGTGACAAATGCATTTGTAAGGGTTGTAAATAAGGAAAATGACAATGAAATACTGCGTTATGATTTAACGGAAGACTTCTCAGTTGAGACAGCATTAATATTTTGTGAATTATATCGTCATAATAATGAATGGAAGTTTAGTGCAGTAGGAAGTGGATTTGAGGGTGGATTAGAAGCACTTTGTAAGAACTACGGATTACAGGTATAGACTCCTGTTGACTAAATTATAATTGGGAGGTAATATTAATGGCTATTAACTTGAAAAAGGGTCAAAGAATTAGTTTAACTAAGGATAATGAAGGATTGTCACAAATTCAAGTTGGACTTGGCTGGGATCCTATTAAGAAATCTAAGAAGAAAGGTTTTTTCGGAGCATTAAGAAGTGCTACTGCGCCTGATATGGATTGTGATGCATCAGTATTCATGTTAGAAGACAATGAAAAAATGACTTCAGGAAAAGATGGATTAATATATTATGGACATAAAACAAGTCGATGTGGAAGTGTTCATCATACAGGTGATAATTTAACAGGTGAGGGAGAAGGGGATGATGAGACAATCATCGTTGACTTAAATAAAGTCCCATCAAATATCAACAAATTAGTTTTTGTTGTTAACATTTATAACTGTGTAAGTAAAAAGCAACATTTCGGAATGGTGGAGAATGCTTATATAAGAATAATAAATATGAGTAATAAACAAGAAATGGTAAGATTTAATTTAACAGAACAATATACTGATAAAACTGGATTAATAGTTGGAGAGATATATAGAAATGGTAGTGAATGGAAATTTGGAGCATTAGGAGAAGGGACTAGAGATACTTCATTAGATACTATGGCAACAAGATATAAATAGATTTTATTATATGGAAAACGGCAACTAATCTTTTATATTTGTTACAAATAATAGTCGCTAAATTTAGCGACTATTATTTTATTTAAAAATAATTAAAATATTATTATATCTATTTTTATCTGGGATTATAAAAATAGATATGACTTCATAATTTAGAGGGGGCTATAGTTTGAGGTACTTTGATTTTTTAAGCAATAAAGATATGGAAAAAATATTTAAATGTCAACCAGAACTATTTAGTAGAGACTCAGAAAAAGAGCTTTTACAATATTCACTAGGGGCAACTCTTTATATACCAGCAACTAGATCAAATATCGGGGAATATATTATTTCTGGTAAAATTAAAGCAAAATCAATAGTTATGTGTTTAGAAGATGCTATTGGAGATAAAGAGGTGGATGAGGCTGAAAAGAAATTGGCAGAACATTTAAACAAAATAAATGTAGCTATTAAAGATAATATAATAAATTATGAAAATTTATCATTGATATTTATAAGGGTAAGAAACCCAGATCAGATACTTAATATGAGAAAAAATTGTGGTGATTCTCTAAGGTTAATAACAGGTTTTGTCTTTCCCAAATTCACATATTGTAATGGAATAGAGTATTTAAAAAAACTAAAAATTTTGAATAAAGAATTGAATAAAAAATTTTATGGGATGCCCATATTAGAGACGGAAGATATAATTAATAATGAAACTAGGAAAGAATCTATTGATAAAATAAGTGGAATTTTAAACGAATATAGGGATCTTATCTTAAATATTCGAGTAGGCGCTACTGATTTTTCGGGAATATTTGGAATTCGTAGGGGATATGATTTAACAGTCTATGATATTCATGTGATTAGAGACTGCATAACAGATATCATTAATAGGTTTGGAAGGGGGAAAAATAATTATGTTATCTCTGGGCCAGTATGGGAGTATTTTTCCAGTGGAGATAGAGTTCTAAAGCCCAAATTGAGATTAACTCCATTTAAAGAAACCTATGGAAAAAGTGGTATTAAGATTAGAGCTAAACTAGTAGATAAATATATAGATGGGTTAATACAAGAAGTATTGTTAGATAGAGTAAATGGACTAATTGGAAAAACTATTATACATCCAAGTCATGTTATACCAGTACAAGCCTTATATGCAGTAACCCATGAAGAATACATCGATGCTTTAAATATTTTACAAAATAACGATGGTGGTATCGGGGTATTTAAAAGTGTTTATTCTAATAAAATGAATGAAGTAAAACCTCATACTAATTGGGCAAAAAAAATATTACAGCGAGCTAAGATATATGGTGTATATAATAATAATCAGGACTTTATAAGCTTAATGAAGTTAGCTGTGGAAAGTTAAATATAAAAGAAAGGAGTAATTTAAGTGAAAAATCAAATTAGGTATAATATATTAGATAATCTTAAGATAGAATTAAATACTAGCAAAAACACATTTAATTTATTACCGGAAGAATTATTTTTAATGGCGGCTAGAAAAAATAAAAAGAGAAGTTTTCTTTTTGTTAGTAAGGTTTTAGGTAAGCATATACCAGTTGATCCTAAACTATCAATACTGGTAGGAAAACTTCTTGGAAATGAGTACATGAAAAAAGTATCGGGCATAAAAGTTCAATCAACTAATGATATTGTTAGAGTTATTAATAAAGAACAGGGGATAAATGAGATCTATCCATCGGTCTTAAATGATACGTTAGATCTTCCACAAAAAACTATTTTTATAGGGTTTGCAGAGACAGCGACTGCTTTAGGACACTTAGTATTTTCTTGTTTTAAAAGGAATGCATATTATATACATACTACTAGAGAAGAAATTATAGATTATAAACACCCAATTAAATTTGAAGAAGAACACTCCCATGCAACCGCACACTATTTATATCCAATGGATTTTGATATCATAGAGTCTGATTCTCCCATAGTCTTTATAGATGATGAAATAACAACTGGAAAAACAACATTAAATATAATAGAAGCTATACAAAAAAAATATCCCAGAAAAGAGTATACAATTATTTCCATATTAGATTGGAGAAAAGACACGGATAAATTGTTATTTAAAAAGGTAGAAGAAAAGCTTAACATCAGAATCAATGTTATATCTTTATTGTCGGGAAATATTAAAATAGAACAAGATAGGGTAAGTAACTTAGAGATAAAGAGTAGTGCTAAAAAAAATAATACTAAAGACATAGATGTTAAGACTATATATTTAGATTTAAAATTCCAATCATCTGTAAAAAAAGTTGAAAGTTTCAAACCTTATCTTGAGCTCAGCGGTAGATTTGGAATAAATAGTAGTAGTAATAGAATTTTGAATAAACAATTAAGAGAGAAAGGAGAGTTTTTAAAAAAGTATATAAGAAAAGGCAAAAATACATTATGCATGGGAACGGGAGAGTTTATGTATATTCCCATGGTTTTATCTAGTTATTTAGGAGATGGAGTAAAGTATCAATCAACAACAAGGAGTCCTATATATCCATTTGATAAGATTGATTATGGAGTAAAAAATGTATTTAAGTTTGATAGTTTGGAAGATAAAGAGATTGAGAATTATTTTTATAATGTTCCTATAGGTTTTTATGATGAACTATTTTTATTTTTAGAAAGGAAATTTTCCCAACAAAAAATGAAATCATTATTAGATGCTATTAAAACTCTTGAAATAAAGAATATAAATATTGTTGTTCTTTCAGAGAAATAATCTAATAATATTTATATGACATAAAAACTACGGTTAAAAGACTTATAAAAATATCTTTAAAAATAACATACAAGGAGGAATATATGTGAAGTCTTTAATAGACAAAGTTGATTATAAGATAAATCATATAGGTAGTTATAAGAAAGACGATGTAATATTTCTTTTAAAAGATATTTCTCAACTTATTAAAGAAAAAGGAAATAAAGAACGAGAGGTAGCTATTCAATCGGGTGTACACTACTCTGAAATGTTGCCCATAGAATATAAGCCATCGGATAGGTATATTGAACTTTTTTATAAAGCATTAGAAGAGTTTAAAAAAGATATAGCTATATACGTAGGAGTAGTTTCTGAGATGATAATTAAAAATAGGGGTAAGGACATAGTATTAGTCTCCCTTGCAAGAGCCGGAACACCAGTGGGGATCTTAATAAAGAGATACATAAAATTTAAATATAACTTAGATCTTCCCCACTATAGCATATCTATTATTCGTGGGAAGGGTATTGATGTAAATGCTATTAAATATATTCTTTTAAAGCACCCCCATAGGGAGATTCAATTTATTGATGGATGGACTGGGAAAGGTGCTATAAATACAGAATTAAATAAAACATGTTCTGAATTAAACGAAAAGATGGACATTAAATTAAATAGTGATTTAGCGGTAATTGCTGATCCAGGATTTTTAGTAAAAACTTTTGGGACTAGAAAAGACTTTTTGATTCCTAGTGCATGCTTAAATTCAACTGTGTCGGGACTTGTCAGTAGAACAGTGTTAAGAGATGATATAATAGGAGAAGATGATTTTCATGGAGCTAAGTTTTATAAGGAACTGATAAATGAAGATCTATCTAACTATTATATTGATAAGATCAGTGAAGTCTATAATAAGATTGTAGAGGATGTTAAGAATCAAGTTAAAATTTTAGAAAATTGTAATTTAGAACCGACATTTGTGGGGTTAGAAGACATAAAAAAAATAAAAAATGAATTTAATATAAAAGATATTAATTTTATAAAACCTGGAATAGGAGAAACAACAAGAGTATTATTAAGACGAGTCCCATGGAAAATCTTAATAAAAAAGAATGCAAAGAATGTAGGACATATAATTCAACTTGCAAAGGAAAAAAATATACAAGTAGTAGAATATGACTTAAAATCTTATGAGAGTTGTGGAATAATAAAGTCAGTGGAGGATAAATAATTATGCTATTTGCCAGCGATTTAGATAGAACGTTGATATATTCAAAGAAATTTATAGATAAAGATAATGAACAAGTAAAACTGGTAGAAAAAAAGGGTTATAAAAAAATAAGTTATATGCTTAATTCATCAATGGAAATGCTGAAAATATTATCTGATAAATTACTATTTGTTCCTGTAACCACAAGGTCAGTAGAACAATACAGGAGAATAGAAATTTTTCAAAAACAACTTAAGCCTAAATATTATATAGTATGTAATGGTGGTAATATTTTTGTAGATGGAAAGTTAGATGAAGATTGGAATAGATTAATTAATAATAAGCTTAATAATGAATGTTTAGCTATAGATGAAGTTATATCTGAGTTTAATAAAATAAAATCTGGTTTAGATATTAATATAGTTAGAAAAGTTGATAATTTGTTTTTTTATTGTATATTAAATGATGCCATTCTCAATGGGATTAGTCATAGGTTTTCAGAATGGTTAAAAAAAAATAATTGGAGTATGATATTAAATGGCAGGAAATTGTACTTCATTCCTAAATATGTGACTAAAAACAGAGCAGTAAAATATATAGCTGAAAGAGAAGGAGTAAAAAATATAATTACTTCTGGAGATTCTTTATTAGACTATGACATGGCAAGTATATCTAAATTATTTATATCCCCTAAACATGGGGATATAAATAATTTAGACGATGTAGATAAAAGTATAGTCAAATTCACAAAAAAATCTGGAATATTTGCAAGTCAGGAGATATTAGAAATTGTACTTAAAGAGGTAATATAGACATTTGTGAGACATATTAATATAAAGCATGGTAAAGAGCTTAGGGTTTTAAATAGCATAATAAGAATTATTAAATTATACTAGAATGAAAAATGCCTATAGATTGAAGTTACCTTAGAAAAAAATGAAAAACTTAAACTAAATAAGAGGAGGAAAGGTAGGTGAAACGATGTTAGATATATGTTTATTAGGTACAGGAGGTATGATGCCCCTTCCCACTAGATATCTTACCGCCATGGTTGCCAGGTATAAAGGTAGAAAATTATTAATTGATTGTGGAGAAGGAACTCAGGTTGCCATGAAGGAGTTAGGTTGGGGATATAAAACCATTGATACGATTTGCTTTACCCATTATCACGGAGACCATGTTACAGGCTTACCAGGTTTATTGTTGACTATTGGGAATTCAGGCAGGGAAGAACCTATTACTATTATTGGACCACAAGGATTAGAGGAAATAATAAAGGGATTATTGGTTATTGCACCGGAATTACCCTTTGAATTGAACTTAATTGAGTTATCAAATGAGGAAAGTTCTACTATTCAATGTGGAGAAATTGAACTCCATACCTTGCCTGTGGAACATAATGTTCCGTGTTTAGCTTACAATATGGAGATAAAAAGAAATCCTAAATTTAATGTAAAAAAAGCAAAAAAATATCAAGTTCCCAAGAAATTTTGGACAGAACTTCAGATGGGAAATACGGTTAAAGAAAATGGAAAGTTATATGAACCCTATATGGTACAAGGAAAGAGAAGAAAGGGGCTTAAGGTATCTTACTGTACAGATTGTAGACCAAATATAAAGATTCCTAAATTTGTACAAAACTCAGATCTACTTATTTGTGAAGGTATGTATGGGGAAGACGAATATTTTGAACAAGCTAATAAATATAAACATATGATATATAAAGAAGCCGCTGAAATTGCAAAGAAAGGAAAAGTGACGGAGTTATGGCTAACCCATTTTAGCCCAGCGATGTCTGAACCCGAAAAACACATAGAGTATGCCAATAGGATCTTTTTAAACTCTATAGTGGGGGAAGACTTGATGGTTAAGGAGCTTAGATTTAACTAGGGGACAGTTCATTATATTTTATATATTACTAATAATTTGATAAAATTTAGAATAATAAGTTTTTATTTTAATATGGAGGGGATAGAAGTGAAGCATATGATAAAAGTACATTCTTACTTTGAGCCTGTGTAGAGACTACACAGGATTAACAAAATAAGAATTTATTTAAAATAAAATCTATTTAATGTTATTTTGTGTGGTCTTTTTTCATTATTTACAAACAAAAAAGTAGATAGGAGAAAAAGATATGAAATATGAAAACGCACAAAACTTATTACCGGAAAATGTTATTAACTTAATTCAAGAACATATAGAAGGTAGATATTGTGAATATATACCAAAATATAAAGCTCCATTTATATATTCTGTATATAATGGAACTAAGTCTATTGAAGAGTGGATACTTGGGGTGGAAGGAAAATGGGTTGATTAAAGTTAAAAACGGTTCAGTGGAAATAAATTTATAAAGGTTAGAGGAATATTATGAAAAAACAGTATCTATTTAAAAAGCTAATTTAAAGCAAATGATAATTTAATTTTTCAAATAGTAACAGAGATTATCGTTGTAAAATAAGCGAGACTACTATATAATATACCAAAAGCATATTATAATTTTGAGAAAAGGGGGAAATGTATGAAACTTGAAATAAAAAAGATACATAAAAGTTTTTCTGACACAGAAGTACTCCATGGTATATCATTTTCAGTGGAAAGTGGTAAAGCCCTAGGGCTTTTGGGAAGAAATGGTGCAGGAAAAACTACCACTATAAGAATTATTATGAATTTATTTGAAGGAAATAAAGGAGAAATTCTTTTAGATGGAAAAAAGTTTGAGCCTAAAAAACATAGGATAAGCTATTTACCAGAGGAAAGGGGATTGTATCCTAAGAAGAAAGTATTAGAGCAACTAATTTATCTAGGACAGCTTAGGGGACTAAGCAGTAAAAAGAGTAAAGAAAATGCACTATATTGGCTGAAAAAACTAGAGATAGAAGAACATAAAGATAAAAAGTTAGAAACATTATCTAAAGGCAATCAGCAAAAAGTACAGTTAGCCCAAAGTTTTTTAACAAATCCAGATATAGTTATATTAGATGAACCCTTTAGTGGGTTAGATCCAGTGAATTCCCAAATTTTAAAGGATATAATTAATGAGCTAATAGGTGAAAATAAACTACTCATATTCTCAAGTCATCAGATGAGTTATGTTGAAGAGTTTTGTGAAGAGATTGCATTAATAGATAAAGGGAATATAGTGTTAACAGGAAATTTGAAAAACATACAGAAAGAATATGGTATGAATAGATTAACCATAAGTCCATTAAATATGTCTTTAGAAGAATTAGATGAGAAAATTAAAAGAGAAATAAACAGTATAGTAAAGATAATAGAGAAAAAGAAAGAATATCTAATAGTAGAATTGGTAGGGAATAGTTCTAGAAATGACTTTTTAAAGATGGTTATGGAGAAGGGTATAGATATCGATGAATTTTCTACGTATAAACCTAGTCTTCAAGATATATTTGTTGAAAAGGTAGGTGATAAATAATGAGAGATTTATTTATTGTATTTAAGTTTGAACTTATGGGTTTAATAAAAAAGAAAGCATTTATAATTTCTACGATATTAATATGTTTGGCTTTAGTAGTTGGACTTTCTATTCCAACTATAAAGGACACATTCTTTAGTTCTTCTGCTGAAGAAGAGATTGTTGATGGGGGAGATACTCAAGGTAGCGAAAAGGCTTATGGGTATATAAATCTAAATAATAGTATAACTAATATGGGGGACCTTAAAGGTAGTTTCCCTATAGGAGAATTAAAAGAGGTAAGTAATATAGAGGAACTTGAAGACAAAGTGAATTCAGAAGAGTTTGAGGCCGGATATATTATAAGAGGACCAACAAAATATGATTATGTAGTAAAAAATAATGAAATGTTAGATTCTAATCAAGGTGTTTTTGAAAATGCTTTGATAAAGGCATATAGAATGAATGAATTTGAAAAAAAAGGGATAGATTATGAAGAGGTAAAAGGTCTAATTAATCCTAATATAGAGTCGCAAACTAGAGTGTTGGGTAAAAATAGTGTTAGTAATTATTTATACACTTATATTTTAGTATTTGGACTTTACTTTATGATTATACTTTATGGTCAACTTATAGCCACATCGGTAGCCAGTGAAAAAAGTAATAGAACAATGGAAGTTTTAATTACTAGTACTAAAAGCAGAAACTTGATATTTGGTAAGGTATTAGGAGGAGCTGTAGCAGGGGCTCTACAATTTGGGCTTATTATATTAACTGCTAAAGTAGTATATGATATAAATGGTGATGCATGGAACAATAAGCTAGACTTTGTTTTTAATATACCAGGGGATGTACTCCTTAGTTTTTCAGCCTTTGGAATATTGGGATATCTTTTCTATCTATTCATATATGGAGCTTTGGGAGCCTTAGTTTCTAGAACAGAAGATGTAAGTTCTAGTGCTACACCTATAACAATGTTATTTGTGGTGGTATTCTTTGTTTCAATTATGGGAATGCAAAATACAGAAGGAATTTTACTAAAGGTAGCTTCGTTTTTACCATTTAGTTCATTTATGTCAATGTTTGTAAGAATATCTATGGGAAGTGTTTCAAATATAGAAGTTATTATATCTCTAGCTATACTATTAGCATCTACAGTATTAGTGGGAATTTTAGGAGCTATGATTTATAGAATGGGAACATTAATGTATGGTAATAGAGTTAAATTAAAAGATGCTATTAAATTATTGAAAAACCAATAGTAGTTATGAATTGAATAAATGAAAAAATACCCTCAAACTTTTGTTTGGGGGCGTTTTAATGGAATTTTATAAAGCTTAATATATAAAGAAATGAATAGTAATGAATGTAAAAAAATATATAGACAAAGACTTGATGGATATATATAATTAGGTGAATAATAAAAATAGTACATAGAAAGAGACTTATTCATATTATATTTTGTTTGATAAAAGATTTTAATAGGAGGAGGTAAAAAGATGAAGAGGTTAATTAAAAATACTTTATTATTAATTGTTATTTTTATTTTCTTTTCAGGATGCTCTAATAGCTTCAAATATAATGCACAAAAGGATTCAATAAAGGACTCTAATTCTAGTGTAATAGATGCTCCCATAGACCCCTGGGAATATCAAAAGCTTCTAGGAAAGGGAGTGGATGTAGATTGGTCAAAAACTAATAAAGGTAGAAAATATTATGACTCAAAGACTGTAAAAGACTTTAAAAAAGAAGGAGTATCCCATGTACGGATTCGCATTGCTGATGAGGCCAGTGAAAAATTATTAAAGGGCTTGGATAAGCAAATAGAAGACAGTCTTGAAGCTGGTATTATCCCAATTATTGCATATCAAGCTAATGAGTTTAAAAATGATCCTACTGAAAAAAACATTAAAAAAGTAATAAAGTGGTGGGACACGGTGGCAAGTAGATATAAAAATAAGTCTCACTTGTTGACCTTTGATTTATTAATTGAAGCTACTGATGCTTTAAACAAGAAACCAGAGAAACTAAATGAAATATATGAAAGGCTGGTAAAAGAGATTAGGAAGACAAATCCTACTAGAATTGTATTTATTTCTCCCCGTTTGCGTTCCGATGCAGCTTATTTAAAGGAGCTTAAGATTCCAACGGCCCATAATGATTATTTGATGGCAGAATGGCATTTTTATGCATCGGGGCCCAGTAGAACTAATGATAGAAAGCTATGGACAACAGGAACAGATAAAGAGAAAAAATTAATTACTAACAAAATAAATATTGCTTTAGATTGGCAAAACAAAATGAAGATACCAACATGGGTAGGGGCTTGGATGCCTGGTAATTATAACGATGGAAATGATTATAATATAAAAGAACAGACTATATTTGCAAAGTATATGACTTCTAAGTTATCAGAGGCTGATATTCCCTTTGCAGTTAATTCCGATACTAAATATTATGACAGAAAGACTAATACCTGGATTGAAAATATGCAACCTGTATTTAAAGCTATTTTCAATGAAAAAAAATAGAGATAGTTATATAGTGAATAGTATTTTGATAATTACATTTAATAAATTGATAAGGAACAAAAAGTTATTGTTTTTCGATAAAAATATATTGACTATCGGAATTAGATATATTATAATCTTAGTTGAAGAAAATGATATCTAAAAAAACTATTTTAAATAAAAAAGAGGCTACATAAAGCTATAAAATTGTTTTAAGATTTATTATAGGAATTATGGAGGTGGGTTTTGTAATGAAAAAATATATTTTATCATTAATATCATTTATTGTAGGAATTGGTTGTATGATTGCTTATAATATTATAGGATCTGAAGTAGCTTTAGATGGAACTTTAGAAGAGCCGTTCTTTTTGATACCAATAGGATATTTGTTTATAGCTGTTGGCTTGATTATTGGTATTATAGTGAAAATAAGATCAATCCCTAATAGTAACGAAAATTAATGAATTTTTATAATAATAAAAAAGATGACTATCTACAGTAAGATATGTGTAGATAGTCATCTTTTTGTTGATGAAAGTTATATTGTATAAACTTTCGACTATTTTAATAATGATACTTCCCTTAATATTACATCTTCATTACGTTCTTCTACGGCTCTAATCGACCATTCATTTTGGAATAGTAATACAGGTTCCTTTTCTTCATTTTCAACAATCATAGTGTCCATCGTAATAGAGAATGTACTGGGATCAAAGTTATCCATTTCTACCCAACGAATATATCGATAAGGTAACTTTTCCATAATTATATCAACACCATATTCGTTTTTTAAACGATATTCTAATACTTCAAACTGAAGAACACCAACTACACCGATAATTAATTCTCCAACACCAATGTTAGGCTTCCTATATACTTGGATGGCACCCTCTTCTGCTAATTGAGATATACCCTTTAAAAATTGTTTTCTTTTAAGGGTATTTTTCATATAAACCTTGGCAAAATGTTCAGGTGCGAATTGGGGTATGCCCTCATATTTTAAATTCGATTTTTTCTGGGAAAGTGTATCGCCGATATTAAATATACCTGGGTCATGGATACCTATGATATCTCCTGGATAAGCACTATCTACAATAACACGATCTTGGGCTAAAAATTGTTGAGGTTGGGATAATCTTACTTTTTTATCTCTTTGTACATGATTAACAACCATCCCCTTTTCAAACTTTCCAGAACAAATTCTTAAGAAAGCTATTCTATCCCTATGGGCAGCATTCATGTTGGCTTGAATCTTAAAAATAAATCCAGAAAAATCCTTTGATTCAGGATTAACTTCGCCTAAGTTGCTTTTCCTTGGCCTTGGGGGCATGGTTATATCTAAAAATGACTCTAAAAATGGTTCAACACCAAAGTTTGTAAGGGCGCTTCCAAAAAATACAGGAGTTAAGTTACCATTTAGTATTTCTTCTATGTCAAAGTCATCCCCTGCCACATCAAGGAGTTCTATTTCACTTTGTATTTGTTCATGAAGATCTTGACCTAATAAGTCACCAAATTTATCATCTGAAATATCTCCTGTTACTGTTTTAGCAATAGATTGACCATGGTTTCCACCACCGAAGACTTCAATTTGTTTTTTCTTACGATTGAAAACACCTTTAAAGTTTTGTCCTTCACCTATTGGCCAGTTCATAGGATAAGATTTTATTCCTAATGCCTTTTCAATATCTTCTAATAGTTCAAAGGGATCTTTACCTACACGGTCCAACTTATTGATAAATGTAAATATAGGGATCCCCCTCATCTTACAGACGTGAAAAAGTTTTTTGGTTTGGTCCTCAACACCCTTGGCTGAGTCAATAACCATAACAGCACTATCTGCTGCCATCAGAGTTCTATATGTATCTTCACTGAAATCCTGGTGACCGGGAGTATCTAGGATATTGATACAAAAGTTATTGTATTCAAACTGAAGCACACTGGAGGTAACAGAAATACCTCTTTGTTTTTCAATTTCCATCCAATCTGATACAGCATGTTTATTAGATCTTCTTGATTTAATGGACCCTGCTTCTCTGATAGCTCCTCCGTATAAAAGAAATTTTTCCGTTAATGTGGTTTTACCAGCATCAGGGTGGGATATAATAGCGAAGGTTCTTCTTCTTCTAACTTCGTCAATAAAACTTAAATTCTTTTGTGTCATTTTTATCTTCCTTTATATATATTATTTATGATTACTCATATTTAAAAAAGTGTGGCACTTTTGAGCTTATACCTTTATTGTTTAACTGTCAATTATTATTTATAAATTAATGTAGAAATTAAACTATAAAGTTTATTTTTAGAATATTTCTAAAATTTATTTAACTATATGTATATATATGGTATAATACAATTTACTATAAACTATAAGAAAAAATAGTTTAGAAAGGGGAATTGAAGAATGAAATATAATAAAGAGTTCTGGCTAGCATTGGATGAATTAGTAAATTCTTGTGAAATAATAATAGATAGACCAAAGGGGACAAGACATCCTAAGTATCCTAATATTTTATATTATGTACAGAAAAAAGGGAGGAAAGTATATGGACTGTTATTATTGTTCTATAGTAGGCTCATCTAGAGTAAATGGAGATAAAGCTTTTTTATCAGAGGACAAAAGAGTATTTGCTATATCTGATGGGGCTTCTGGCGCCTACGATAAAGTAAAAGCCAGCACTTTGTGCATAAAACCACTTGAGAGATTAGGATATAAAAACTCTGGTTTATCACCATTAGAGTACATAAACTATTGTTTCCAAGAAGCTAATGATAATTTAATTAATAAATCTAAGGTAGACGGAAAGTTATCCTTTGGAACAATGACTATATGTGTATTAGATAAAAGAGTTTTAAGTACTGGTATGGTTGGGGACACACCGGCTTTTTTAATAAGGGGAAATGAAATAGTTAGGCTTTGTTCTCCAAAGAAAACATATGATAGAGCCATTGAATGTGGAGTCTTAAATGAAGAAGAAGCAGAAAAAGCAATAGAAACTTTGCCAGGACCTATGAGATCAAACTTTGAAGTGTTTTTACCCATGATAATTCCGAGCATAGCTAAATCACAGATAGAAGTGTCAACTGATGATATACTATTTATTTGTTGTGATGGAATAACTGATTGGATATCTGAGGAAGAATTAGTTGACTTTTTTAAAGAAGAAGAAAGTTTAGAGAAAACATGTGATAATATAATTGAAAAAATAGATAATAGATGCCCTAAAGAACATTTAGATGACAGAACCATGATAGCGGTGAAGTTCCAGTTTTAAGAGTTAATAATGTTTGTGAAACAAATGGTTAGAGCTCCTATCGGCATACTCAATAGAAGTTTATATTAAAAAAAGTAAATGATTTTTTTCTGCAAAGTATACTTGACAAAAAATGCAAAGTAAACTATACTTTAAATATAGATAAGGATAGAATTTAATACATAAATATACTACATAACTAGTTTTAACATATAAGATTTTAAATCATTAAAGCTAGATATAATTTTTTTATTTCATGAAACTAGGAGGGAATAAGTCATGGAAAAATTTAAAAAATCACTAAAAAGAAGAGTAAATGTACTTTGTATTATTTTGTTATTAACTTCAAGCACGTATATAGCTCTATCAACAAATGACAATATTCTACCACAGTTACCACCATTTGTAGAAGGATTTCATATAGGTGTTTTTATTGGAGGAGTATTGATACTAGTTTACTATATAGCAAAATTTATGTCTGTTATAAATGATGAAAAGAATTTAAGGAAAATGTATATAAAAGAAAATGATGAAAGGGGACATTTGATAGCTTATAAGACATCCCAATTTACATTGGTAGGAACAATAATTCTATTAGGAATGGGTACTATTATTTCTGGATTTTTTAATACAACTGTATTTTTCACATTATTATCTTGTTTAGCACTATTTCTTGTTATAATAATTATAGCTAGAATATATAACGACAAGAATAATTAAATTATATAAGAAATATGGCTAATAAAAAATAGTTAGTATGGGTTAACCCATACTAACTATTTTTTATAATAAAGTATATCTTAAAGTAGCTCTATTATTTTATTTTCGATATTTTTAGGCTTTGTAGTTGGGGCAAATCTATCTACAACATTGCCATTTCTATCTACTAAGAACTTAGTAAAATTCCACTTGATTTTTTTAGATCCAAGTAAGCCCCCTTGGTTTTCTTTTAAATGAGTATATAAAGGACTCTCATTATCACCGTTAACATCAATTTTTTCAAATATAGGATAAGTTATATTGTAGTTTTTAGGATAATTTGATTTAATCTCTTCATTAGATAATGGTTCTTGATTTTTAAATTGATTGCAAGGGAAAGCTAATATTTCTAACCCTTGATCTTTATATTTTTTATAGATTTCTTCCAATTCACCGAATTGGGATTTTAAACCTCACTCAGAGGCAGTATTAACTATTAAAAGTACTTTATTTTTGTATTTGTCAAGTTTAATATCTTGTCCATCGATTCTTCTTACTGTAATATCATATATTGACACAAATAACATCCTTTCTATGAAGTAATAAATTTCTTTATGATTAATTTATACCCAATAGATTGTAATAAACCAAGCTAATCATGAAAAACTTAAATAATAATGGATTAAGAAGATATAAGATGTCATCAGGGCTATCGCATGAAAAATAATTATTAAAATGAAATGGAAAAAATCTCAAAAAGGAATTTTAGATTTTATGTCGAATCTTTAAAATATACAAATAAAATACGAGGAGAGCAGACATGAAATTTGA
>NZ_JBAKFX010000014.1:0-76307 GCF_037577855.1 Dethiothermospora halolimnae
GGCTTTACAAGTTTATCTTCACAGTATGAAAAATTCAGATTGTCTTAGTGAACCGCCGTATACCGAACGGTACGTACGGTGGTGTGAGAGGCCGGTAGATAAATTAATTATCTACCTCCTACTCTATAATATTAGAGCTAAAAAATACCATATCTAAAGGTATCCATTAATTCCCCACTTAAGTTTCGAACCTTTATATTTGTACCTAAATTATTTCCCTGAATAGAAACCATATAGTTAAATAATTGGGCTCTTTTTTGAAAATAATTTTGACTTATTTTGATAGATTGTATTCTTTTAATAGGTATTATAGAAATCTGTTTCTTAAAGCCCTTTGAACTTATGTAAATAAGTGTTTTATTTTTTGCTATACCGGAATTTTTATATTCCTTAAACCCTTTTAATATAAAAATAGGAATTAACAAAAGGCTAAAGTATCCATAGTTGAAATTAATGGTTAAAATTATTGTAGGAATAGCAGAAAAAAGAAGGTTTCTTAGTATAAATCTTTTCAAAGATCTAGTTGGGACCTTAATAATAGTATCTTCAAAATAAAATTCTGGTAAAAACTTTTTTATAATAAATTGCTGTTTTTTTAAGTTGGCTATGGGAAACAATATAGAATTTTCTCCAGCTTCATCTCCATACCCCACACTTTCTATCTTCATTTCTCCAAATCCTGTCAATTGTCTTAATGAATTTTGTTTTATATAAATAGCACTTATCTTGCTAACAGTAATGGAATAATTTTTCTTTTCAAATAAACCATAACTTATAATTATGTTTTTACCTTCCCTTTTAAGAATAAATCCATAAAATTTTATAAAAGTTTTAAGTATGGCTACTACAAAAGAAAAAATTAAGTATAAGAACAATATACTAACTATAAAAAATATGGCCTTTTGTAGTGACATTGTATTTGAATATATTCCTTCAACATACTTTGCAATATTATTAATTATATCCACAATAATATTATTAAAGTAATCATCTAATAGTCTATAGGTGGCAAAAATAATGGCTATTCCTGAAAACCAAGCTCCCTTTGTTAAGGCAGTAGTGATTAATTCTTTATTACTGATTCTTAATTCATTTTCAGAGTTATAACTTAGTTTATTAGTTTTATTTAAGGTATTATCATCCTTTTCTAACTTTGAAATTCTGTCTTTAAATAATTGGGCTTTTGATTTTTCCATAATTATACTTATTTCTGACCCAGTGGTACTACTATTTCCAGTATCTATTTTAATAGAAGCTAGACTAAATAGTCTTTGCTTTATAGTTTGGGAAATATTTATAGTTTGAATTTTATTAAAGGGGATTTCCCTATGTTTAGATATAAAGATACCCTCATCTAAAATGACTTTTTTAGAATCAATAGAATATTTTTTGTTAAACCATTTTATTATAGAAAAAGTGAATGATAAGATGATAAGTCCAATAAAAACACTTGCTTTGATCAAAATATTTTTCAAACTAAAAAAACTTTGGGAGAATTGAGAAATCATAACTAAAATTAATGGCAAAAGACTTTTGAAAAATATAGATAAAGCTTGATCGATTGCTGATAAAAAATGTTCTCTATTGTATGTCTTCATTTTCATTCACCTTTAAAATTAATTTATTTAAATTTTCTGCTATTACTTCTGCCTTACTTATTGGGATATCTTCTATTGTATGGGTCATACCAGCGGTATAGATCTTTACAGAAGAAAACTTAAAGAGTTTCTGTAACGGTCCTTGGCTTAGATCTAAATGCTGAATCCTTGATATAGGTATAATAGATTTTTTCGTATAATAAATGCCGTGATTATACTCTACTTTTTCTTCTGTTATGCAATAACTCCATTGATTATATTCAATAAATGGATGAATTAGTGTGATAAAGAAACTAAAGATACCTGTTATAATTAAAGGCCAATATCCTACATAAGACTTTAAAAAATAGTATATAACATAGGCTATAGCCATTGTTATTATGGAAAATACAGCACCGGATATTATCCAAAGAATTCTAGCTTTAGGATGGGGTTTTTCGTAATGATTTTTTTCCATAGATACACCTCCACTCCCTATTATTATACCACTAGTTGGATATGGTGGTAAATATTAAAGTAGATTTTAATTATACTGGTGTAATATGAAAATAAAGTTATATGCACTTATATAGATTTAACATTAAAGCTATTGGTATAAAATAATTATAAACACATGTAGTTGATTAAAAGGTGTAAGTATTTGAGGTGAGTATAATAATATTGATTTTAAGTTTTATTATACTAGGGAAAAAAGAACATACAACAGATATAAAAACAATGTTGACAAAATATTCCTTGGTTGATATACTGAAATTGGTATAAAAATAGTTTTAACATGTATAACTTATGAAAAAAAAGGAGGGAGCATAGAGAACTAAGGTAATAGATTACATAGAAATGATATCATTAAAAATAATATTAATAATTTGGAGGGATAAAGTTATGTTAGATATTGATAAGAGTACCGTTGATTTTTTAGTAACAGAAAATATGGTTGACGAGGTAAAAGCATTGATGGAGGATGGTTTTCCTCAGTTAGATAAAGTAATCGATAAGATGATTGAAAGGAAAATAGAGAGGGTTTACTTCGTGGCTTGTGGATCACCCTTATGTGCTTGTAAAACTGCAAAAATGCTATTTGACAAATACTCTGATATTCCCAGTGAAGCCTATAGTGGATTTGATTTTTTAGACCATACTCCATATAAGTTAGACAGTAAAACTATGGTGATAGGTGTTTCAGATTCTGGTAAAACTGAAGAAGTGGTAAAGGCCGTTGCCCATGGGAGGAAAGAGGGAGCTTTGACCTTAGGAGTAACTTGTAAACCCAGTGGCTCTGGTTTAACAGAAGCAGCAGAATATGTAATAGGGTATGGTGGAGAAACTATTTGGCATATGCATTTACTTGTTAATTATTATATTGCAGCAAGGTATATCAATTCCCAAAAGGAGCATCCTGAATTAGTAAAGATTTTAGAGGATATGAGTAAGCTACCCAGTATATTAGAAGACCTTGTGGTTTCTTCAGAAGAGAAGTCAAAGGAGTTAGGAATTAAAGCTAGTAAATGGGAGTTTATATATACAGTAGGAGCAGGTCCCCTTTTACCTTTAGCATATAAAGAGGGGATAATCACTATGCTGGAATTTACCCGCACCCATGGTAGTATGTTAAATGCTGCTGAATTTAGACATGGGCCACTGGAGGTTGTAGAAGAAGGGGTATCCTATGTATTTATCCTGGGAAATGATGAATCAAGACATACTGTAGAAAGAAATATCAAGTTTGTAAGGAAGTTTACAGATAATGTTATTGTCTTTGATATTAAGGATTATAATGACCAATTACATCCAATGTTAACACCTATGGTGCTATTTGTGCCCTTAGAGTACTTCTATTATTATCTTTCAATTAGTAAAGATCATAATCCAGATGACAGACGTTATTATGGAGGGTTAGTAGAATACTAATTTTTATAAAGAGGGGGGAATTAGTTATGGAAATTGGGATGTTTACATCAGGCTATCAGCGGAACTCTTTAAAAGAAGTTTTTAAAGATGGGAAACGTTTTGGTTATGATTTTATAGAGCTGTGGGGAGCTAGGCCCCATGGTTATCCATTTGATTTAAAAGATGGTAGTATAGACGAAATAAAAGAGCTGATTCAACGTTATGAAATACCTATAAAAGGATATACACCTGAGATGAATGCGTATCCATACAATATGATGATTGGAACAGAATCAATGAGAAAGGATTCTATAGACTATATAAAATTATCTATGGATATGGCCAAGGAATTAGGAGCAGAATTTACATTGATCTCAGCTGGACACGCAGGTTATAAAGCAACTACTAAAGAGATCTGGGACAGACTTATAAAGTGTATAAAGGAGATAGCTGACTATGCTGAAAAAATTCAGCATACAGTAGTCTTAGAACCTCTGACTCCATATGAGTCAAATGTAGTAACGACGGCCAATGACTTAGCCCAAGTATTTAGAATGGTTTCATCCCCTTATCTAGTAGGAATGTGTGATGTTGTAGCACCATATGTACAATATGAAAGTATCATGACATATTTCGATAAATTAGGAGATAAGATGTATCATATGCACATTGTTGACAGTGATGGCTCAAGTGATAATCATATTATGCCTAAAGAAGGGAAGATGCCTTTAAAGGAGTTGATTATGGAGCTAAAAGAAATTAATTATGATAAGACCATGACCATAGAACTAGTTACAAGTTATATTAATGAGCCTAGCCTTTATAGTCGCAGAGCAATTACTAATTTGAAGTCTCTTTTAACAGATTAAAGCTGTAGGTTTATAAGTATATATTCTACTTAGGGGATTATAAGTATTAAGGGGGAAATATTATGTTAAAAAAAGATGGTGTTAATAGCACCCTTGATTCTACACAGATTGAAATGAAGCGAAAGCTTGGTTTAGTAGCAGCCGTAGCTATAAGTGTAGGTACTACAGTAGGTTCAGGTATTTTCTCATCAGTTGGAGAGGTAGCAGGGGCTGGAGGGAGTGCTCTAGTGGCTATATTTGCATTTTTAATTGGCGGTCTTATTAATGTGCCAGCAAATCTTGTTTATGCAGAGCTTGCCACCGCCTATCCTGAAGATGGAGGACAATATATATACTTTAGAGAGGCTGGTCTAAGGCCTTTAGCATTTTTTTCTGGCTGGATTAGTTTTTGGGCAACAGATCCACCATCTATATCTATTATGGCTTTGGCTATTGCCAACTATCTTGCATTCTTCACAGGATTTTCAGGTATAGTTGTTAAGTTAGTTGCTACTGGATTGGTTATTGTTTTTATGATGATACATCTTCGTTCAGTGGAAGGTGGAGGTAAATTTCAATCATTTATTACTATATTTAAGATTTTACCCTTTGCAATATTAATTGGAATAGGTTTATTTTATATGGATCTTGATTTAATAAGTCAACCGCCAATGGAAAGTGCTCCAGTTGGAATATTAGCTTTATTTGCAGCTATTTCAGCTACAACTTGGTCCTATGATGGTATGGGGGCTGTTTGTTATATGGCAGGGGAAATAAAGGAACCAGAAAAAAACATGCCAAGGGCATTGATTATAAGTGTACTATTGATAACGGTATTATATGTTGCATTAACAGCTGTAATAACAGGCTTACTCCCCATTGGAGAACTGGCGGCTTCCGAGGCTCCAGTGGCTGATGCCGCTGCTCAAATTCCCATTATTGGTAGTGCTGCTGGCAAGGTAATAGCTGTAATGGCCATAATTGTAATAACAGGTTCTCTTTCAAGCTGTATAATGTTTCAACCTCGTATTGAATATGCAATGGCTAGAGATGGACTGTTTTTCAAATCTTTCGGTAAAGTTCATCCCAAATGGGAGACCCCCTATTTCTCCATTTTAGTTCAATGCGCTTTGGCTATAGTATTAATTTTTGCATCCAATATTTCTGATTTATTGGGATATTTTACTTTAGTAGCATTAGTTAAAAATTTCCTAACCTTTGGTACAGTATTTATATTGCGTAAGAAAAAAGGATACAACCCAATATGGAAGATGCCGGCTTGGAGACTCATGGCAATAATAGCTATGTTTATGACATTTATATTAATAGCATCTACTTTTATGTGGGCACCAGTTAAAGGTATTATTGCAGCAATAGTTATTATAGCCACAGGACTACCAGCATATTATTACTGGATAAATAAGAATAACAAGGTTAAAGAATAATACAAAAAGTAAAATCTATGCCCTCTATTAAAAAACTAGAATAAATGGAGGGCCTTTTTCATAAAAAGCTGTCAAAGGCAATCTGAAGAAGTATGGTATAATTAAGATATATTACAAATAAAAGGAGGTACTTTGGCAGTGAACCCTAAAAGACGCTCTAGAGACGAAGCAAAAGAAATGATAGAATATTACATTATAAAAAACAAATTAGAACCCCATAGCAAACTACCATCTGAGAGGGCAATGTGTAATAAATGGGGTTTTAATAGAACTACCTTAAGATTTGCTATAAAAAGGTTAGTTATTGAAGGGAAATTATATCAGATAAAGGGGTCTGGTACTTACATAAAAGAACCTAAGTTGATTAGAAATCTTCAGGATTTAAAGGCATTGTCTGAAATAGCCAAGGATAAAGGACTAAAGTTAACCAGTAAGGTAGTATCCTTTGATATAATTGAAGGTTATAAAGAAGTAGTACAAAAATTGCACCTTGTTCTGGGGCATAAGATATATGTGTTAACCCGTATTCGATACATTGAAAATGAGCCAACGGCTATTGAAATGTCATTTCTTGATTATGAACGGTTTAAAGGTTTGGATAAATATGACTTTTCTAAGGCCTCCCTTTATTCCATAATAGAAGATAAATATAATGTAACTATAGAAAGGGGTAAGGAAAAAGTAGGTATTTCCTATGCTACAGATCATGAATCTCAATTATTAAATATAAAAAAAAATCAAGGAGTATTTTATTTATCGGGAGTTATTTATGATAATTATGATACTCCAGTAGAGTATATAAAGTCTATAATAAGACCAGATAAAATAGGTTTTTCAAGTATATTAAGACGGGAGAAAGGGTGATTAATCGTGAAAATTGCTGCTGTAGGGGATAATTGTATAGATCTATATGAAAATTTAAACCAAGGTTTTCCAGGGGGGAATCCTGTAAATGTGGCTGTATACTTTTCTAGATTGGGAGGTCAAGCTTCATATATAGGAGCAGTGGGAGATGATAAATATGGGGAGCTTATGATAAATTCCCTTAAACAAAAAAATGTGGATACTTCTAGTATTAAAATTTTATCAGGACAAACTGCTATTACCCATGTAGAGTTAATAAATGGTGATAGGGTATTTGGTGAATATGAAGAAGGTGTTATGGGAGATTTTAAACTTAATGACAAAGATATTGAATTTTTAGCACAGCATGATATGATGGTATCGGGTATATGGGGAAAAATAGAAAATGATCTTGAAAAAATCAAAAAAAGGAAAGTTCCCATAGCATTTGATTTTGCTACTAAATTAGATAGTCCTGTTGTTGAAAAAGCAATCCATAATGTAGACTATGCTTTTTTTGCCTATGACAATGATGATGATTTTATAAGGGATTATATGAAAAAAACATATACAAAGGGGCCTAAACTTGTAACTGTAACCCTTGGGGACAAGGGAAGTATCTGTTATGATGGTAATGAGTTTATCAAATATGAAATAATACCTTGTGAGGTAGTAGATACCATGGGTGCAGGAGATTCCTATATAGCTGGATTCTTAATGGGGATTTTAAAGGGCAAAAAAATAAAGGAATGTATGCACATAGGTGCAGAGAATGCTAGCATTACTTTACAATATTATGGAGCATGGAAAATAGATTAATTAATGTTATGCTTTGTAGTTTTAGGAGGTGATTTTTTTGACTTCAGGAAAAATTAGTTATAAGTCTCCTGTATATCTTCAGTTACGGGAAGTCATTAGAAATAAGATAGAAGATGGTGAATATTTACCGGGGACTGCTATTCCATCTGAAAATGAACTGGTAGAAACCTATAGAATAAATCGAATGACAGTACGTAGTGGTATTGATGCTTTAGTAAGTGAGGGTTTATTAAAACGTGTTCAGGGAAAAGGGGTATATGTTTCAGGGCCTAAGGTGGAAAGAGATTTAGAGGTTTTAGGTGGATTTACCCAAACTATGAAAAAAAGAAACATTAATCCTAATACTAAAGTCTTAGAAAAGAGCCTTCGCAAAGCCGGGGAAAAATATTCTTTAATCTTTGATATAGATAAAGGGGACGAAATTTACTATATAAAACGAATTTGTTCGGGAGAAAAAGAACCTATTTCAATAGATGAGATATTTATACCTAAATATGTTATACCTAAATTAAAGGGTATTGATTTAAACGTGTTCTCCATTTATGAAGTCTATGACCTATATAATATCAATCTTGTATGGGCATATCAGACATTAGACATTATTACATTGGACCCTAGAGATGCAAGGATGCTAGGAATAGAGGAAGATTCTCCAGTAATGTTATTTGAATGTACCAGTTATGATGATAATGACAAAGTAATTGAGTTTAGCCGAACCTATACCCGGGGAGACAAGTGTAACTTTAATGTTCAGTTTAATAGAGATTAGGATTTTATAATAAGGTAACCTAATTTTATATGAACTATTTGACTTACATGCTAATGCCAGGGGACTAAAATGTAATGATATAAATGAGGTTCATACTATATTTGCGTTAGAATGTGGTATAACACCGTTTGATGGAGATATAATAGTATCAAAATTTCTATGATTAAAAATAGGAAAAGATAACTGTAAAATATATTTGAAATTTTTACAATATAGCCTTAAAAGCTAGAAGATTATGGGAAGGAGTACTAAGAATGAATAGTATAAAGGGGAAGATGGTGTTTAAGTTTTTTTATTTTTAAAGAAAATTTAAACACTTATAAGATCAGATCTTTACTTTTATCAATATTGGGAGTTTGCGTATTAATAGAGATATAGTAACAAAAGCTATTAAAGTAATACTTTAGAAAGATTTTTATAAACCCTTATGTATTTATACATAGGGGTCAAATTTTGATTTTTAAAATGGGTATTGTAGAATAATTTTCATATATAATATAAAATAGTATATATGATTATGTAAGACGATTATAACTTACATACTAGAAAGTAGTAAAAGTTAGTGGGTAAACTGCAAAGACTGTCGATAGATGTTAAAAGAGAAAATGAAGAAAAGAGATAAAGGGAATTATTTCATTTGGATTTCCAAGTAATATTTCAATTGCAAATGTAATTTGTCCTAATAAAAACGAGTTTGAAGACTTTAAAGAAATACAGAAACCTTACCCAGGAGTAAGAGCTTCTGTTAGAATGGTTCCTAGTAAAAAATTGGCCATTGTATGTTTGACTAATTTAAGTGGAACAGATGTAATGGGGATATGCCAGAAAGCTACAGATATATTATTAGACATATAATGTTATTAAAATGTATTTTTACCAATGGATAGAGAAAACAAATATTTATGAAGATGAAATATTGATGTATACTCGATTTCATTATGAGAAAGTATAGAAATATAAAGAATAACAGTATTATAGACTGCAAGATAAATCAAAAAATTAAGGATGATATTTAATGAAAAATTATAAAGGAAAAAATAAAAAACAATGGAATAATCGTAAAAGGAGATCATCAAACAAAAAGAAGAAGGTAAAAGTTGATTGCATAGCTATAGATAAGCAAGGAAAAGGTGTGGCAAAAATCAATGAAGATAATGTCTCTGTGCCTTATTTAATAGAGGGAGAGAAGGCCGTTGTAGAAGTTTCAAAAAAAAGAAATTATATGACTGGAAAAGTAAAAAATATTGAGAAAAAATCTGAAGATAGAGAAGTACCAAAGTGTCCCCATTATTATCAATGTGGGGGTTGTCAATTACAACATATGAAATACGAAGCACAAGCTAAATTTAAAGAAAAAACCGTAAAAGGGCTATTGGGTAAGTATGGTAAAATAAATGAAGTTATTACTATGGATGAACCTTATGATTACCGTAATAAAATTCACTCTACCTTTAGTGCTGGAAAAAAAGGAAAAGTCATATCTGGAATATATGAGCAATATAGCCATAAAGTTGTGCCTATAGATAGATGTATTATTCAAGATCCTCGTGCTGATAATATTATTGCTACTGTTCGTAAATTAATGGAATCATTTAAATTCAAACCATTTGATGAAGATTCCGGTAGAGGATTTATGAGACATATATTAATAAAAACAGGAAATACTAGCGGTGAAATAATGGTGGTTTTGGTTGTTGCATCTAAAATGTTTCCTTCAAGAAAAAATTTTATTAAGGCATTACTTAAAAAACACCCTGAAATCACAACGATTGTAATGAACATAAATAATCGAAGAACTAGTGCAGTTCTTGGTAATAATGAGAGGGTACTATATGGAAAAGGTTACATTGAAGATACACTGTGTGGTTGTGTTTTTCAGATTTCACCAAAGTCATTTTATCAAGTAAATCCCATTCAAACAGAAAAACTATACAGTAAAGCTATTGAAATGGCAAAACTTGATAAAAGGGATATAGTGCTTGATGCATATTGTGGCATTGGTACTATAGCATTAATATTAAGTAGTAATGTGAAAAAAGTTATTGGAGTAGAACTTAATAATGATGCCGTAAAAGATGCAATAAGAAACTCTAAAAGAAATAATATTAAAAACGCACACTTTTATCAAGGGGATGCAGGAGATTTTATGGTCCAAATGGCAGAAAGAAAAGAACCAGTTGATACAGTTTTTATGGACCCACCTCGAAGTGGAAGCGATGAGAAGTTTCTAAGTTCAATAGTTAAGCTTAGTCCTAAAAAAGTGATATATATATCCTGCAATCCAGTGACACAGGAAAGAGACTTAAAATATTTGACTAAACATGGGTACAATGTTAAAGAAATACAGCCAGTAGATATGTTTCCTCATACATATCATGTGGAAACGGTTGTATCTATGGTTCGTAAAGGTAAATAGAGGCATAAATGAAACCAAGTATGGAGGAGTGCTCCTTTATACTTGGTTTTTTAAGTATATAAACTTAAATTTTAAAGTGTCCCTGCATTTGGGGATCTAAAACTTGATATATCTAAAGAAAGCTTATTGTCTAGCTCTTTTAATATTTTATCTTTATCTTCTGGAAATTTTCCATTAACATTACAGTAGTTTGATGTATGGTCACTTAGAAAATAGCTATCTATATTATCTAAACTTTCAACAAAAAGCTTAGTTTCCTTTAAAGCATCATGGGGATTTAGTAACCTAAACTTATTTTTCGTGTATAGCTTATATAAAGGTGTATTTTTAAATGGTATAAGGGTTCTTAATCTAATAAAATCTGGATTTATTTTACTTATTAACTTCCCACTATTAACTGCATGCTGATTAGATAGGTCATATCCTCCTAATCCAACAATATAATATAAACTTAATTCAATATTAGATTTTTTTATTAAAGTGGCAGCTTTAAGCATTTCATCCTGGGTAAAGCCCTTGTTCATTAATTTTAAAACGTTATCATCACCAGACTCCATGCCACAATGGATTCTGGATAATCCAGCTTTTTTAAGTTTTAAAAATTCCTCTAAGGTTTTTAAGTTTATATATTGAGCCGAACCATACATGGTAACCCTTTTTAAATTTGGAAAAAGCTTATAACAGTGACGGAGAAGTGTCAACAAATTCTTTGTCTTCATTAGAATAGTATTTCCATCACTAAAGAAAATCTTCTCAACATTTTCTCCAAACCTTAACTGTGCCATATCTAGGTCATTAATTATATCTGCTACGGGTCTTATTTTGAACTTACGGTCGCTATACATATTACAAAAACTACATCTATTATGAGGGCAACCTATGGTAGCCTGTATGACTAAACTATCAAATTCACTGGGAGGACGATAAATAACCCCTTCATATCTCATAGAAATACTTCCTAGTTATAATTCAAGATTAACTATGGTTCTACCTTTGTGTTGACCATCTAACATCATATCTATTTTTTTACTTAACTTTTCTAAAGAAACTTCATCTACATTATCATTTAAATTGCTAAGTTTCCAATCGGAAGATAATTTATCCCAAATTTCAAGACGAGTATCCATAGGACACTGTACAGAGTCTATTCCAAATAAAGTTACACCTCTTAATATAAAGGGATATACTGATGTTAAGAATTCATGGGATGCCACATTGCCACAACAAGTTACAGAGCCACCATAGTTAGTGGATTTAATTGCAGTAGCCAACATGTTTCCCCCAACTGTATCTATAGCTCCAGCCCAGTTCCCTTTTAAAAGGGGTTTTCCTGAGTCATCATCTACTTTTCTTCTATCAATAATATCCTTTGCTCCAAGGGCCAATAGCATTTCTTTTTCATTGGATTTTCCCGTTGCAGCTATAACATCATATCCTATTTTACTTAAGATGGAAATAGCAGTACTGCCTACCCCTCCAGTAGCTCCAGTTACTAATATGTCTCCATCATTAGGAGTTACACCAGACTTTACCAGTTTATAAACAGATAATGCAGCAGTAAATCCAGCAGTTCCATAAATCATACTCTCCCTTAAGGAAAGATTTTTAGGAAGCTTGACTACCCACTCCCTAGGCACCCTAATGTATTCCCCATAACCACCTGAAGTATTCATTCCTAAATCGTAACCTGTTATAATAACTTTATTTCCAGCTTTTAAATTACTATCATTACTCTCTACTACAACTCCAGCTGCATCTACTCCTGGAGTATGGGGATAGTTTTTTGTCACTCCTCTATTTCCTATAGAAGAGAGGGCATCTTTATAATTTAGAGAAGAATATTTTACATTTATAAGTACATCTCCTTTGGGAAGATCATTAATTTGTCTTGTTACAATTTCTTTTTTAAACTTTTGTTCTTCTGTTTCTGATACTAACATTGCTTTAAATTTTTTATTGGTCACTGTAAAAACTCCTTTCACGAAAAAAAGTTTGATATAAAACTAATTGTAGCAAAAATATAGTTTTAGGTCAAACTATATCATCACTAATTGATTAATAGTTTGTATAATAATATAATTAATTATGTGAGAAAACTATAAACAAAGACAGGGGTTTTATTATGAATGATAAATATATAGTGTACTTTATAAGCAAAACTAAGAAAAAAATGAATAACTTTATAGAGGGAAAGTTAAAAGAGAAAGCATTGGATGACTTGGTTCCTTCCTATGGGAACATACTTACAGTGTTGTATGACAATGACGGGAAATTGAGTATGAAGGAAATTGGACAATTAATAGGCAAGGATAAATCTACTATTACTGCATTGGTTAATAAATTATCAAAATTAGGATATGTAAAAAAGGAGAAAGGGAAAGAGGATAAAAGAGTAACTTACGTAAAAATAACTGAAAAAGGTAAAGATATAGAAGATAAGTTTAATGATATTTCAAAAGAAGTATACTCAAGGGCATATAAGAATTTCTCAAAAGAAGAAAAAGAGGTATTACTTAGGTTGCTAAAAAAGCTTAATAATAACTTCGACTTAGATTAAAGCTGCATTTTATGTATAAAGAAGGAAAATGAAAAAATATATAGAATATACATTAAAGGTGTATATTAGGAGGTGAAAGAATGTATAACTTAAAGTTTACGTTGAGTTGTCTAAGCTCTAAGCAGAGACTATCTTAATGTTAAGTCTACAACTTTGCTTAGAGGATAGGAAATATATGTAGAGAAAAGGGATTTAACATATAGAAGTCTTTGCCTCTATTCATATTTATATTATGAATTAAAAGGAGCGTATAAAGATGAAATATGTTAAGGCAAAAAATGTTTTACCACAAAATATAATAGAAACTATTCAAAACTATATAGATGGAGAGTATTTATATATCCCTAGGAAAGAAGGTAATGAGAGGGCCTGGGGAGAAAAAAGCGGAGCAAGAAAAAATTTGAAAGCTAGAAACATTGAGATATATAAGAAGTTTACATATGGACTTAGTGTAGATGAGTTATGTAAAGAATATTATCTTTCAGAGAGTAGTATAAGGAGGATAATTAGAAGTGAAAAATCGGTCAGTTAATGATAAAACCAACAGGGCAGTATTCTGTTGGTTTTATTTATATATAGATAAAATTAACTTTTATACAGAACCATTTATGAATGTGAAAAATAAGGTGGACAAATGATATAGTTGTACTGAGTAAGAATAAGAGGGGAAAAATAAAGATAAAAATAATCGATAAAGTTGAGGATGTAATTGACTTTGTATGGGAGCTAAGTAAGAATAATCAAGATGCTAGTTATCTTAGAAGAAAATGAAAAAATCAAAGGTAGAAGATAAAAAAACTATATGCACATCCTTAAAGAGAGGTTGAAAAAACTAATAGATGTGGGAGTTTCATAGTTAACCCTTGATAGAGCTTCTAATACATTGTCAGGGGAGAAGCTCAAAGGATAAGACTTTGCCACTCAACTTGGAAGTGGAATAACAAATAGTCTCTATGTACTTGATGAACCCACAACAGGTCTCCACTTTGAAAATGTGGAAAATTTTATAAAAATACTATATCCTGTAACTAAGGGTGGTAATATAGTACTTGTAATAGAACATAATTTAGATGTAATAAAAAGTACAGACTGGATTATAGATTTAGGTCCAGAAGGGGGAGACGACGGTGGATATATTATGTGTGAAGGAACACCAGAAGAAGTAAAAGAACGTAAGAATTCTGCAACCGGAAAGTTTTTAAAAGAGATTTTATAGGTTTGGTAAGAATATAGAAAAAGGTTTATTATAAAAGCTTCATTATAAAAAATCCTCCTATTGATAGGAGGATTTTTTTATCTTAATATAAACATTAGAATTAATAAAGTGATATGCCAAATGGGACTTTAGTACCATTTTGAAAAGATAACATATTTTTACATAATTTTTATTATTTACAGTGTATTCTATAATAGAAAAATAAAAATATGAGGAGGTTTTTTTATGGAAAAGTTTAAGAACTCAATAATGGCTACAATGTTAGTTTGTTTTTTGTTATTATTCAATGCAATCACTACATTTGCCACCCCTGAGAATGTTAAGGTTATAAAAGGAAGTGGTAACTGGGCAGAGGTTGAGGAAGCAGCTGGAGGACATTATTATGCCTTTTCTGGTTTTGACAGAAGATATTCTAAGATAAGTGCTACTATACAAATTCCTGGACCTGAACACTTAATCCTAGAAGGTAGCCATGGGAAAAGAGCTGCGTATATATCTTTTGGAGTCAAAGGAAATCATGGCATCGATTTTGGATTAACTAGAGCTACAGGAAGTGATGAATATAATAATTGGCATGTATATGCGTATAATACGGTCACCGGTAAGTTTGTAAGGTGGACAGACTATACATACACTGGGTCTGAGGTTATGACATTAGAAACTACCATTGGCGCTGATGGTCAAACAGATGTAGTTCTTACTGTAGGTAATGATAGATTTAATGCTGATGATAAGGGATTACTTACTGATGATTCTTTTATAGAGTGGAGAGGACTTTCTGATAATTTATTTTATAGATTTGTTTCACTTGTTGATGTAAGTGGGTCTGAGAGTATATATGATGGAACAATGCTTAGAGGTGTTGGGTTACAGAATTTATCAATTTACAAACAAAATGTAAATTCTAATGGTTATCCATATGGTTCTCCAATAAAGAAAAGCTGGGGATATAAAGCTTCAACTATCTTAAATGCTTATGAAGTATATCCTGAACAAATAGGTGTTCATAAAGGATCCTTTTCTAGTGAATATATAAACATTAAACATGAAGTAAATCCCGAAGTATAATAATAGTATACTTAGAGGATGAAGATGTCTTGCCTTTTATGGCAAGGCATTTTTACTGTCTAATTAAGTATAACCTATCCAGTCATTATTAAAAAATTACTCTTAGACGGAGGGGATCTTTTAAATAGAAATCAAAAGTGAGAGATTAATATTAAAAAAGTTAAGACATGAAGATTTAGACTTTATTTATAAAATGGTCAGTGAACCGTTAGTGTACCGTTATGAGGCAGATGAAAGACCAAATAAAGAAGACATATATATATAATAGTAAGAAAATATCTTCAATGTAAGAATACTCACATAAATATTTAATTTTTCTTATTCGTATATTTCCTCAAGAAATACCAATAGGGGAAGTATTTAAAGAGAAAACTTCTTTGCATAAATTTAAATAAGGTACATATTAAGAAATTAAAAAATTTTATTATATAATTAATTTTAGCTCAAAATAGAAGACTAAGGGTGAGGGTTATGTAGAATTAACTACAAAGGGTATGAATAGTTAAATTATATTAATACGTCTATATCAATAAAATCTATTAAAGTAATATTTTAGAATAGATTTTTACAAACCTCTATGTATTTATACATAGGGGTTAAACTTTGTCTTTAAAATGGGTTGTTGTGGAAAAATTTTCTTGTATAATATAGAATAGTATATATTATTATATAAAGTGATGATAACTTACATACTAGAAAGGATTGAAAGTTAGTGGGTAAATTGCAAACACTGTTGATAGATGTTGAAGAAGAAAATGGACCGACAGGATATTCTGTTAAATCCAAAGATTGTAAAAAGATTAATGAAGAATTAAAATATAGCTACTCTCTTAATTAGTCAATATATTATATGATAAAAACATGACGTTGTCAACAGCTATTTTAAAAAAGTGTGGAAAATGATAATTATAATAGCTAATACATAGACAACCTATTTCAGAGCTTTTTTTGTTTTTGTAAAGTTCTTAGTGAATCTATATAATAAATGCTATGAATTACCACACTAATAATATAAAGTATTTTTATAGATTTACTAAAGGAAATGGGGGGATTTAACTATGTTATCAATGTTATCAAATTTATGCTTAAGTAATAAAACGGAATATGGTACCAAAGCAAGTGCATTAGGAGAGCTAATGAAAAGAGGAGAAGAAGTTCCAAATGGTTTTGCATTATCTTCAGAGTTTTTTATAGAGTTTCTCCACTATAATAACTTTCAGTATAGTCCTGAAGATTATTTAGCTTATAATGAGGAGATATGTAAAATTATATTAAATGGAGAGTTCTCTTCTGAAATGGAGACAAAACTTCTTAAATTTTTTAAAAATATAAAAAATAAAGAAGTTCAAGGAAAATACGCAGTAAGATCTTCGGCATTACATGAAGATAATGATATGTATAGTATGGCAGGGATGTTTTCATCATTTATAAACTTAAATTCTTTTGAAAAAATTAAAATATCTATAAAGAAGTGTTATGCTTCGTTATTTAGTGACAAAGTTATAGCATATTTGGTAAATAACAATTTAGATTTCAAAGAGTTAAAAATGGGTGTAATAGTACAGCATTTTGTTATAGGTGATTATTCAGGAGTGAATTTTTCAGTAGATACTATTAATATGGATAGAGATATAATGCACATTAATGTTGTAGAGGGATTATGCGATAATTATGTCAGTGGTAGATCAAGTTCAGCTTTTTATAAAATAAATAAAAAAACTGGTGACATATTAGATGAAAGTATTCCAGAAAAGTTTCTTTCTCCATCAAAGGATAGCATAGGTAGGCTATATAAAGTAACTTTAAAAATAGAAAAAATCTTTGGCAAATATCAAGATATAGAATGGACTATTAGAGATAACAAGATTTATATACTTCAAGCTAGACCTATTACAACCTTTAAAACTAAATCTTTTAAAGTAATGTGGGAAAATGAAGACGAGAGTAAGTACACCTGGTATAGGGAATGTGATAAGCCCTACCAATCTTTAATTAATGAACTAAACTTAATACAAGGTGAGGCTTTAAATAAAGGGTTTTATGCTACAGGGTTCCGAGATTTTTATACTGAGTATTGTGTTCAAAATGGCTACTTCTTTTATAGAGATAAAGAAATGATAAATAGTAAGGAGCAAGAACAAAACTTTTTAAAAAAAATAGAAAAATTACACGGTCACTATAAGAATATATTTCAAGATGTTTTATTACCAGAATTATTACTCCTTAAAAAGGATTTAGATAGCTATATATCAAGGGAGTTATCTCCAGAGGAGGTACTAGTATTTTTTGAAAAATCAATAGAATATATGAAATTTTTAGCCTCAAACCATTGTCCAGTTACCCATGGATGTGATTATCTAGATATTTTTATGGAGTACTATAAAAATATAACTGATGATTTCAATGTAGATGATTTTTACGATTTGGTATTTAACATTAGTATACTAAATAAAGAAAGAGAATTATATGCAAAAATGGCTAATGAAATTAACTCAAATCCAATTCTTAATGAAATGTTTAAAGCTTGCCCATATAATGAACTTCTATATGCTAGACTTAAGAAGGTTTTTGAAAGTAAAAAATTACTCCAGTTAATAGAAGAGTATACATCACTATTTGGAATTTGTAATTTAGATAGTGAGGTTAATAGTCCTTATCTAGAGCCTTTATTAATGGAAGCCCCTTTTAAAATAGTAGGACATATACGAGGATTTTTAAATTTTACTAATGAAAATTTTAAAGATTCTATAGATGATTCCATAAAAAATAAGAACAGAATCAAATCTAGTATATTAAGTAAATTAGATAAAGAAAAAGGAAAAGACTTTTTAAAGAAACTTAATTTAGCCCAAAAAGCATATTTAGCAAGGGATAATCATCATTATTACTTTGAACGTATGACAAAATCATATTTACGTCTAGCATTAGTAGAGGTTCAAAAGATATTAATGAAAAATGACAAAATAAGACATAAAGAAGATATATATTTTCTTACTGTCAATGAAATTAAAGATACATTATTAAATGATAGTAATTTTAAAGATATTGTAAATGAAAGAAAAGAGATTTTTAATTATCAAAATAAATTATTTGCACCACCTACTATTGGAAAAGAATATGTTAAAAAAATTAACTCTATAGATGAAAAACAGTTCAAAAGTGGTATAAGGGAACAGACCGTACTTTTAAAGGGGCTTTCGGGATTAAGAAAAAAGATTAAATCAAAGGTTAAATTGGGCATGCCTACCTATTTAGAAGAAGAGTGTATATTAGTAGTACCCTTTACACGCTGTGGAGAACTTGAGCCCATAGTTAACAATGTAAAAGGCATTATTGTAGAGGTGGGTTCTCCCTTTGAACATCTAGGAATTCTTGCTAGAGAAATGAATATACCAGTTATATATAATGTTAAAAATGCAATGAGTATTCTTAAAGAAGGAGATGAAGTGGAGTTAGATGGATTTGTAGGGGAAGTTAAAATAATAAAAAAGTAAATTAAACATTATAAAAAGTTTACATATGGATTTAGTGTAGATGAGCTATGTAAAGAATATTATCTTTCCGAGAGTAGTATAAGGAGGATAATTAGAAGTGAAAAATCGGTCAGTTAATGATAAAACCAACAGGGCAGTATTCTGTTGGTTTTATTTATATACTATACTACTACTATACTAAAGGGGACAGTTCATTTAAAAACACTTAATATGTAAATTAAAATGTTGGGCATAATATCATCTATTTCTAGATTATTAAATTAAGAGAGAAAATTAAATTCCATTAAGAATCATTTATGCAGATGAAGAAATATGTAAATGATGGTATAATTTAATAGAGGTATATTTTCTTCCGAATACCTAATGTTGTTTATAAGTTACATGTATAATAAAAATAAGCTAAATAGAAATTTAAAATATTAATGATAAGTGAGGTGTAAACAATGATAAAAAGAGTTAATAAACTTGAGGAAGTACTTGATTTTGCATGGAAATTAAGTCAAGATAATTTGCATGCTAGTTATCCAAGAAGAAAATCAATGAAAAAGATTAAGGAAGATATTAAGAAAGCTATCAGTGGAGATAATGAGAATATAGTAGCTTGCTATCATGAAGATGTATTATATGGAGTTTGTATTTATGTTTGGGAAAGTGATAAAAAATATGCACAAACGATGCAATTTTTAATAAGGGAAGATTATGAACAAACTGCAGATGAATTGATTGATTACATAAGTAAGCAATTAGCTGGTTATGAACTATTTATAGGGGTGCCTTTTACAAATAAAAGTGCAAACAAATATTTTAAGAAAAAGAATATTGAATGTATCGAATCTAGTATTGATACCAGACTTTATAATTTAGAAATCCCTATAAATGGAAAACATGATTGTATAGAAAAAATTACTGAAAGTAATTTTGAAGAATATGCTATATTCCATGACAAACATGCTATTTCTTGGGGAATATATTATAATAGTAAAAACTTGCAAGAGGATATAGATCATTTTCGAGTATTTGCTTTTAGGAAAGATAAGGAGATTCATGCAAGTATTTTTGTTAAGACTGGAAAAGATGGTGCAACAGTGTTTGGATTATTTATTGATAAAAAATATGAGAATAATGGTATTGGAAATATGTTGATTAATAAAATGTTAATGGAATTATATAATGAATTTGGCCCAATAAAGGAAATAGTATATTTTATTGAAGAGGATTGTACTAAAGAATTAAAAGCAGCTTTGACAGCAGGTTTTGAGATTAAGGATAAATATAGGTGTTATAAATATATATTATAGGTTTTGAATAGGACGATTATTTAATATAGAATATGAAGAAAGAGTTTATAATCCAGGTATAATTTTATATTAATTTTTGTTAGTAATGGATAAAAATTAATGAATTGGGAGTGTAAGAGTATGGAAAGTAAAAAGCAGTATAACATGACTATAATTCTGTTTGCGGTATATTTTTCAATCTTAATATGGATTCTTTTATTTAAAATGAAATTTTCAATTAATGAAATTTATAAAAATAGGAATATTAATTTAATTCCTTTTTCTGGATCAGTAATTATAAATGGAAAAATATATATTAACGAAATAATAAGTAACATACTTATATTTATTCCTATTGGTATCTATACATGTATGTTAAAGGCAAGCTGGTCTTTTATTAAAAAAATTGCACTATCCTTTTTTATTAGTTTAGCAATTGAAGTTTTACAATTTATTTTTGCTTTAGGTACGACAGATATAACAGACCTTTTAGGTAATACTTTAGGTGGAATAGTGGGGATTGGAACATTCTTGTTATTATCTAAATTGCTTAAAAATAAAACTGTTAAAGTAATAAATATACTTGCTTTAATTGCTACAGTTGGATTAGTTGGCCTTTTATCAATGCTAATATTATTAAACTAAAACAATTTCACTTTATCAGGGTAATTACAAATATAATTTTGTACTGAACAATTAGTTGTTTTTTTGATTAATACAATGTGAAGATGGAAAAGAAACAATGTATTTATATGTTGTAATGCCAAAGGCAGAAGAATATCTCTGGGTAGAAGAAAGGATGGATATTCCTAAAGGAAATATAGAGGAATATAAGTTTCATAGCGAGAAGTTAGAAGAAAACCGCAGAATTAGAATGTATACACCGCAGGGGTATAAAAAAATGGTGAACCATATGAATTTTACTTAAATACAGGAATTCTTGAATCAAAAGATACTATGATTGATGTTAATATAAAACTAAGAGGCATGCTAAAATCAAAGGTATATGAAGTTAAATATGAAGATTTTAAAGGTGGACATGATTATTTATGTTGGGGAGAGACACTGGCAAATGGTTTAATTTCGTTGATGAGTTACTAAAAGATAGGTAAGGGACAGTTCATTTAGAAGTAAAGTTTTGTTTTATGTATAAGAAATATTATCTTTCGGAGAGTAGTATAAAGAGGATAATTAGAAGTAATTTGGTGAAATAAAAGAAATTGCATATTTTATTGATGAGAGCTGTACTAATGAATTAAATCCAGATTTCACTATAGGTTTTAAGATTGAGCATAAATATAGATGCCATAAATATATTTTTTAATAGGATAAATCATTAGTTAATAAAAGTCTACAATTCTTTTGTATTATAAACATATTAAAGTTATATAACTAAAAAATCACCTACAAATTAATTTGTAGGTGATTTTTTAGTTCACAAAAGATATATATATTAAAGCTGTAAGATAAAAAACAATAAATACAATTACAACTTATTGTAATAAAATCATTTATTTGTGAATATGTCATTTTAATAATATAATTATTATATCACTAAAAGTAAATATTAAAAGTTCATATTGTATTAAGTATAAATGGAGGTTAGATATGAAATTTAGAATAGCTATTATAATATTATTAATACCGTTATTAACAGGATGTTCCGGGGATGAAAAAGACGTTGAAAATACGAATGTTATAGTAAGTGAAGCTAGTAAAGAAATAAACAACGAAAGTATAAATGAGGATTTGAACAATAAAAAGAATCGAGATAATAAGGTAATGGAAAATAAAGGAGATCATGAATCTTCAACTAAATCTACTGAAGATGATTGGTTTGTTGGTGCCATAAACGATAATCTGAAAATACATATGAAACTAGATATGAAGGGTAATAAAATAAGTGGAAAATATTATTATGATAAATATAAAAAAGATATTATTATATCAGGTTATAGAGACGGAAATATCTTTTCAGTAGGGACTAAGGACTCTAAAGAGACAATTGAAGGTATGTTTATATCTGATAATCTTATTGAAGGTATCTGGACTGATGGAGATGTGACATATCCAATATATTTAATGAACGATAAAGACAGTAGTTTAATACCTAAAAAACCCAATAATACTTTGATGGAGTGGAAAGGCAATTGGCAAGGAGGAAACTCAGGATATTATAGAGGTTCTAGATTAATCATAGAACCTATTTTTAATAATTTAATAAAATTTGATTTATCAGCCTTTAATGGAACTCGCTTAGGAGGACTATCTTCTTTTGCAGTTGTTGAGAATAATATTGCCACATTTATAGGGGAAGAGGGGATAAAATACATATTTACATTAAACAATGAAGGGAATATAAAGTTAAATAGTGATGATTATAGCTATTACTGTGGTGCAGGTGTTTCCTTTGATTCTATTTATACTAAAAAAGATTTTACAATAGCCCCACCTACAGCAAAAGAAGTTGGTTTAGTTTATTCCAAAGAACAGGAAGATATTTTCAAAAACCTTACTGGGGAATATTATCGCAATTTCATAGAGGTTGCACAGTTTTTTTCAGAAGAAGAAGATTTAGATGGGATAGGAGCAAATGTAAGAACCTTTGGCTTACTTAGTTATCCCGATGCAGCAATAGTAATGATAAATCAACAGGAAAATTTAATTAAGGCTGCAGTACATGGTTTAGACGGGATATATTATTTTTCCAATAGTGAAGACTATGGGGAGCCACCAGAAACTATAAAAGAATGGGCTAAAGGTCAAGAGATTATAATATGTGAAAATAAATATAAACAAAACAAGAGTAATATTAGCATTAATCCACCTAAGAAATATATAGATTTTATGAAGAAAAGGGATAAAAGCAATGATATAGCTCTCTATGCTAAGGAAGATATAAATGGAGATGGAGATTATGAAGTGATTTTAGCATCAGGAATTAATAGTGACAAAGAAGAACTAGGATATATAGAACATATTTATATATTGAAGGAAGATAGTCAGGGGAATCTTAAACAGCTAGGGGATAACTTAGCAAGGTCAGGATATTCCATTTACCAAGTGAGACTTATAGAACTTAATAACTCTTCTAAGAAATATATATACTGTGGCTTAACAAATGGAGTTAGTTTAAGAGGATTTAGTATATTTGAGTTATCAGAGGACAAACCTAAAATGATAGCCTATAGTGCCTCTGCTACTGGATCAGGCTTTGATGAGCTAAAAGATTTTAATGGTGATGGTAAATTTGATGGATATGTACAGAATAGATCAAGTTATGATGTCCTATATTATGAAATTAAGAACACATATATACTTAAAAATGATGAATTTGTACTTGATAAAACATGGGTGGATGTACCCGAATATCCAGAAAATATTAAAGATATTATAATACAGTATATGTCTCTTAGGGTTTTAAATAATGGTAAATCACCGGAGATTGACAAAAGGTTATCACAAATGTGTACATACGATAAGGCTGAGGATATTGATATACCAGAAAGTTCAACATATACAGTACTTTATAACACAATAATGGGAAATGATAAGGGAATCGAAATTAATATTGAAGAAGAGGATAATATAGCAAAGACAGTAGCTACATTTAGTGATAATGATATTAAGTATAAATATATATTTAGGCTAATAAAAATAGAAAATAGATGGGTTATTGATGATATTAAGAATCTTAGTGAAAATTTATAAGTTGCTGTATGATACTATATGGAACAAATGAGTTAAGAAAAGGGATGATAAAAAAAGTCAATTTATCTTTTTACCAATAAAGTATAATATTATTAAAGTTATGGAGGGATAAATTATGGATTATTTTTTAAGAGTGCAAAGGGCCATTGATTTTATTGAAGAAAATTTAAAAGAAGATATTAGTTTAGAAGAAATATCAAACCAAGCATACTCTTCAGTATCTCATTTTTATAGGATGTTTCAAATCACCACAGGAAGTTCTATTAAAGGTTATGTTCAAAATAGGAGGTTAAGTCAAGCAGCCTATGAATTATTGACAACTGAAAAAAGAGTTATAGATATAGGTCTTGATTATCAATTTAATGGGGAAGAAACTTTTATAAGAGCCTTTACTAAAGTATTTGGCATTACTCCTGGGAAATATCGCAAATCAGGAAATGTAGATGATTTATTAACTAAAATAACTTTAAATAAACATGATATTATATTAAAAAAAGGAGACGTTGATATGGAACCGAAGTTTATAAAGAAGGAATTTAAACTTATTGGAGTCGAAGGTGAAGTGAATTTTAGTGGTAATTTTGTTAAAACTATAGACTCGTTACAAAAAGAACTCTTTGATAAGCTTGATAGTATAAGAGATATAAACAATACAAATGCTTTTATAGCCTATTGGTATTATAAAAGTAACGGAACCAATAAAGAACCTTTATGTTATTACTTTGCAGCAGTTGAAGTAGATAATATGGAAAGCATACCGAAGGGTTTGGTCTCTAAAATAATACCAGAAAGTAACTATGCTGTTTTTAATGAAAAAAGACGGGGAGAAATTGCAGGGCCCAATGGATATGCTTACAAAGTATGGCTTCCTACTTCTGATAAAGAATTAAATGAACATATACCAGGGGATTTTGAAGTTTATTCAGATATAAATAATATAGGAGCTGATACTCCATGTGAAATATATATACCTATAAAATGATAACAAATTTAACTTGCTTAGGGATAAATAGATAAAAGTGCGGATATAACCCATTAAAATAATAATAAAAATCAACCTAGTTTTTGATATAATAAAAATAGAAATATTTAAATTAATTTACAAAAGAGGGGATATAATTATGGAAAGATTAAAGAATCAAAGTAAGTTAAATAATGGGGAGTATTATGTAAAAGTAAATGGAATAAAGCACTGGTATAAAATTGCTGGAGCAGAAAAGGAGACAACTCCTATTGTTATAATTCATGGAGGTCCCGGTGGACATAATTATGTCTTCGAAAGAACTCCTGGACCTAAAATAGAAGAATTTTCTACAGTTATTTACTACGAACAAAGAGGATGTGGCCGTTCAGACGCCCCTAAAAATCAAGGGGAATATTCTATACCTATACTTATATCAGATTTGGCAGAATTTTGTAAAAAACTAAATATAGATAAGATTATTCCCTTAGGATTTTCCTTTGGTGGAGAATTGGCATTGGAGTTTGCTTTATCACATCCAGAACTTGTAGAAAGGGTTATAGCTCAGGCACCTTCTATGTTTAGTTACAATCAACGGGTTTCATCTACTCAGGTCTATGGATTTCAACAGGTATCAGAGGGAGATATAAAGAAAAAAATAAATGATATAGTTAAGCTAGATATTAATATAGACGAAAAGTGTTCTAAGATTTGGGAAATTGTAGATTTGAAAACGGTGGACAGGCTTCTTTTCCATAATGGAAAGTATGGAGAGTTTATGAGAAATTTATGGCAAGAAAGTAAACTTGTAAATACGGGATTAATGATGGAGGCATTACTAAAGCAACAGTATAAAGGGTTATTAACAGATAGACTTCCAAAGATAAAAGCTCCTGTGCTTATTATGACTGGACTTTATGACAGGAATGTGGGACTTAACTTAAATAGGGATATGGCAAGCAAGATATCTGATTGCAAATTTGTGATATTTGATAAAAGTGCCCATTTTCCAGATATAGAGGAAAGTGAAAAGTATGCTAACGAGGTTAAAAAATTTATTTTAGAATGAAAGTACTTCGACAATAATATTAAGTTATAAATCAAAGGTTGTTTCTACAATGGTAACAAAGATTGATAACTAATAAAAAATAGGGAGAAAGACAAATGAAGTATGGAAAGGTAATAGGAATAGGGAACACAGCAACTATATATGAATTGGAAAAAGATAGAGTACTTAAGCTTTTCGATAAAGGATATCCTAAAGAAGCTATAGAGAAAGAATTTCATAATGCGATGGTAATACGGAAAATGAATTTTGCAAAACCAAAGGCATATGAGATAATCACTTCTGAAGAAAAAATTGGAATTATATATGATAGAGTAGAAGGGGAATCACTGCTAGATTGGGTTATGAAAACTAATGATGTGGAGAAATGTGTAACATATATGGCTAAGTTACATAAGAAAATCCTTCAAAACAGTACTAGGAATGTACCGGATTACAAGAAATTTTTAAAGTTTCATACACGAAATGCATTATCGGTTAGTTTAAACAAACGAAAAGAAGTATTAGAAATGATAAATAAATTGCCCGATGGAAATGTACTTTGTCATGGAGATTTTCACCCAGGAAATATAATAATATCAAATGGGCATGGGACTGTTATAGATTTTATGAATGTGTGTCATGGAGATTTTCTGTATGATATTGCAAGAACTGTGTTTTTAATAGAGTATACACCTGTTCCAGCGGAATCAGATAACAGAGAAGTGCTTTTAAAGTTTAAAAAAGCATTGGCAGATATATACCTTGTACAAATGAATGTTACAAGAGAAATGATACAGGATTATTTATCAGTTATTATCATGGCTAGAAAGGGAGAATGTCCTAAATAGTTTTATTATAAGTGGATGACAAATATATTGGAGGGATTCATGGGAGTGTTACTGAAGATTCAATGTATATAGATTGGCTTGTGGCTGATGAAGATGGACTATGTAAAGGAACGGGCATATATGGGTGGAGGTTTAACCTGTGGATTTATATTGAGAGTTTAAGAATCTAAAGATAGGGCAAAACCAACAGTAATTTCTAAAGGATAGTTATTAAGAGAAATTGAAAGTATTAAAAGGATGAGGATTTATGAAAAGACGTTTAATCATTATTAGCACCTATATTATTATAGGAATACTACTGTTTTATAAAGGAACAGGGAAGGAAATTGAAGCAAAAAAAGAACAAGGGGTAAAGATATCACAGACTAAAGATGCTAAGAAAAAGGAAAGAGTACTGGATAAATTAGTTCTAGATAATGGGGGCAGATTACAAATAATATATAATGGGGATGTGGTAATAAGTTTTAAGAATGAAAGGATAATGTTGGATTCCAATATAACAGAAGAGAAGTTATTTAATAATGGGAAAATGCCAAATGTAGAATTTAGATTACATAAGATTACTGGGAGTAGCTATATTGGGGTCACAGAGTATAGTCCTAGCATGAAGACTATGGATGTTACTGAAAGAATCTTCAAAATTAATAATGACCAGCTTATTAGTTTTTGGTCATCTGATGAAATAGTATTAAATCTATTAAAAGTAGATAAAAATTATGTGGAAATTGGTTCTTCCGTTAGCCCAAAACCAATTATTTTAAAGCTAACAGAGAAGGAGGGACAAGCAGTAGTTAATAAGCTGGAAGATATAAGGATAAATTTAAAAAAAGATAATCTAAATACAGATAAATCATTTTGGAAAGATATACAAGATAATCTCATAGGAACAATAACAGGATGTAATTGGTTAGATACAGATAAAGATGGAGACAATGAGATGATCTTATCCATATATTGTTATACAGTTGGAGCGAAAACACCAGTTCATCTTAGAGAAAACGGAATAATGATATTTGAAGTTGGGGAATATGTTGAACTTAAGAAAGTTATATTTGAAAGAGATAATGAAGATAACAGATTTAAAGAATATTTTATTGGAGAAGTATAAAAATAACAATCTGTCATGTTAAAGCATTTAAAGACAGGATTATATTTTAAACTGTTGCTATAATTGTTATTGAAAGGATGTTGGGGATATGAGTTGGATTAAGAATATGAACAATGCATTGGATTATATTGAAGAAAACATAAAGAAAGATATTAAATCTGAAGATGTAGCTAAAGTTGCTTATGCATCTAAGTATCACTTTTTAAGAATATTTAATGCATTAACGGGTATAACCTTAGGAGAATATATAAGACAGAGAAGGTTGTCCCTTGCAGCTAAAGAAGTGGTTGATAATAATAAAAAAATAATAGACATCGCATATGATTACGGATATGAAACACCAGAGGCCTTTTCTAAGGCTTTTAAAAGACTACATAAGATTACTCCATCCCAGGCAAGAAAAATGGGAAAGAAGCTAAAAGCTATTCCTCCAATGTCTTTTCAAATAACAGTTAAAGGAGAGAGTAGAATGGATTATAAAATTGTTAAAAAGGAAGGTTTCAAAGTTGTAGGGGTTTCGAGACATTATACTACTAAAAATGGTGAAAATTTTAGGGAGATACCGAAGTTTTGGTGCGAGATGCATGAAAATGGAATAGTAGAAAAATTGGAAAAAGAAGTTTCAGACTTAGGAATTTTAGGAGTTTGTTATAATTACAATGAAGAACAAGAAGAATTTGACTATATGATTGCTAGAGAAGGGGATAAAATAGAGGATTTAGAAGATTATGACGTTGTAGATGTACCAAGTTGTACTTTTGCTATATTTGAAAGTATAGGACCAATTCCAGAAGCTATTCAAAAGATAACAAAGAAAATATATGCAGAGTGGTTTCCTGCAACAGGGTACGAACATGCAAAAGGACCAGAGCTTGAAGTATATTTACCCGGGAATATGGATGCAGAAGATTATAAATGTGAGGTTTGGATACCGATAGTAGATAAGTAGAAGAAAGAATTTTTAAATAGAGGTATGGTGGATAAAAGAATATCCACCATACCTCTATTTTATTCGCAATACTAAGAAAAAGTAATAATTATGTAAAGGAAAAATTAAACTTAATTATTATAATTATATTAATATGAATAATAAAAATTTTAAAGCAAGTGTAACTTTTTTCTTAGTATTACGAATAAAGGGTGAAGGAGTGATAGCGATGGAGATTAAAATTGAAAATATCAGCAAAAATTATAAGGATGTAAAAGCTTTAGAAAATATTAATTTAAACATCAAAACCCCTGCTATGATTGGTTTAGTAGGTCCTAATGGAGCCGGTAAGACCACTCTTATGAAAATTTTAGTTGGTCAAATTTTACCTACATCAGGAAAAATAACTGTGGACGGTAAGGTGTTAAATAAAGATTTTAGTTATTTAAAAGAAAGACTGGGTTATTTACCTCAAGATTTTGGGTTATATGATGAACTATCTGTAGAACAATTTTTAGATTATATAGCATGTTTTAAAGGAATAGAGAAAAAAAGAAAGGAGATAGTTAGAAAGTCTATAGAAGAAACAAACTTACTTGAAAAGAGAAAGGCAAAAATTAAAACCCTTTCAGGAGGCCAAAAACAAAGAGTAGGTATAGCCCAGGCTTTGTTAAATAATCCTGAACTTTTTATTGTTGATGAGCCCACTGTTGGACTAGATCCAGAGGAGAGGATAAAATTTAGAAATATCTTTTCAAAGGGTTCAAGTAAAAAGGTAGTTATATTGTCTACCCATATAATAGAGGATGTTCAGTCGGTATGTAATTATATTGTGGTATTAAATAAAGGAAAGACATTATTTAGTGGACCTCCAAATGAATTGATCAAAAGAACCATGGGGCATGTGGGAACTGTTGAAGTGAAAAGTGGTGAAGAGGATATTATAGAAAAAGATTTTAAAATAACCTCAAGTGTAGTAACTCCTAAGGGGGTACGTTATAGAATAGTTGGGGAAAAGCTTCCAAAGTTTTGTGAGGAAATTATACCATCATTGGAAGATGCATATGTGTATTGCATGTTGAAGGAAGGAGATTCTTTAAATGAAGAGTTTCAAACTATTTAAAAATGAAATAAAACTTTTTTCAAAGTCCAAATTAATTATATTGATGCTAATATTAAATATTCTAATTACTATATTGGGTATAAATTCTATTAATAATTCAAATATGATGTTTTTGCATAATGTAAAAAGAACTTCTTTAACTATAGGTTTAGGAACTGCTAGATACGGAGCCCTTGGCGGATCATTAATATTTTCCATCTTATTAGTCTTTATATTAAGTAAAGATTCAAGGAAAAAAAGTATGGGGATTATTAATTCCACAATAGAATACTCTAAATTAATTCTTATTAGAGTACTCACATTAATTTTTTACGAAGTTATTTTCGTAGTATTTTCAATGATTATTGTTATGGTTATACAAGGCCTGATACTGAAAATACCTCTAGATTTTTCAGTGTATATATATTGTTACAGTATAGTCTTGTTTCCCGCCATATTATTCTCAATATTAATAACCGGAGGACTATATATGCTTAGTGGTAGCATGGATATAACTTTTTTAACCATAACTGTTTTATTTTTTATGAGCTTGTTATCTCCAGACTATTTACTCTCATGGGTTCAAACTTCAGTAGCAGTATTTTCAGATTTTGCCGGTATAAGACCTGTGGGAAGGTTCATTTTATATAATAGATTGTTGTGGATATTTATTTCAATTTCAGTTTTTTTAGTAGGATATTTAAGTAGAAGGAGATATGAGAGAGGAATATTTGCTTCTTTAAAAATAAATATTAAAACCGGAGGAACAGTTATTTTAGCTATTTTGTGTATAGTTGCTATATCATTAGTGTGGGTTAAAGAGCCTTATGTGCAAGCCCAATATACAATAGTTATTAATGATAATGATATAGATAAAGATATGTATCTTAAAAAAATAGTTTCAGATGTAGACATAAATAGTAAAGATGAAAGTATGAAGGCCTATGTATCCTATTGCTTTGAAAATAAAGGCAATTTAGACTATATTTCCTTTGATACTAACAAAGGACTTAAGATAAATAGTATAAAAGTAAACGGTAAAGATACGAATTATAAAAAAATAAAGGGTACTAGTTTTATACAAATACCTATTCTACAAAATGAGGATGTAAATATAGAAATAAATTATGATGGAAAAATTAAAAATTACGGACAAAATACCAGTATGGTTGGTTATATTGGTGAAGATAGTGTGTACTTACTGGAAAATTCCCAATGGATTTTTAGACCACTAACTGGACAGAAAGACCTAGTGGAGATTTCAGGTTCAATTACTGCTCCAAAGGATTTAACCGTTGTTACCCCAGGGAAATTAATAGATGTAAAAAGTGAGGATGGAAAAACTAGGTGGAAATATGAAATGAAGTCTTTTAATACTGATATAGCTATATTTGCAGGTAGATACAGCAAATCTAAGTTTGATGTGTCAGGTATTAATGTAGAGTTCTACTATAGTCCAAGGCATGAAGAATACGTAAAAAATAAAAAAATGGGAAAGCATATAAAAAATATTATTAAGTTTTATAGTAATAAATTTGGCCCCTATTATAGCGATAGAATTCCTTTAAAGATAGTAGAAACATCAATTTACAAGCCAGGGGGACATTCGTCGTCTAATATAATTACCTTTGCAGAATATATGATAAATAGGGATCCAGAGGTAGAAGAATATACATTTGTTCATGATATAGAAATAATAGCCCACGAAATAGCCCATCAATGGTGGGGAAGTGCCGTAGAATGCGTTGGGGAACCACCATGGAGTAGTGAAGGGATGGCTAATTATGCAGCTTATAAATATATAGAAGGTGAATTTAATAAATGGATATCAAGATCAAACTTACATTCATGGCAAAATGCTTATGAGAGGTCAAACAAAGGATATTATATGAGAAATCCTGAGAAAATAAAAAATTTAAAAGCAAGCTATAGGGAGTCTTTGGAAATGGAAAAACTTAATGGACGTTTATATTATGAAATGCCCCTTAAATTATTAAAGGGAGAAGAAAAGTTAGGAGAAAAGAAATTTTTACAAAATATATCCAAAGTATATAAGAAATATTCCCTAGAGGAACTTACATACCATGACTTTCTTAAGGAAATGGGCTTAGATAAGGAGATGATATCCATTGAATAATTTTGATTTATTAAAATATGAAATTCGTAGGTTAATGTTTAATAAAAAATACTTTTATATGTTATTAATACTTTGTCTAATTACTCTAGATACTCTTATGAGGAATATAATTAGGGGAGTTTATGGTACTGCACCCTTTTCAAGATGGAGCTATTCTGAATTTATTGCTGTCACTACTCCTTTTTTATTAATTATATTAATATTCTTATGTATATCTATTTTTAATGAAAGGGAGAATGCCGTGAAAAAGATAATATTCTCTACAGCCTTTCCCCAAAAGAAGTATTATTTTTTAAAGGCCTTTTCCATTGGAATTGTGTTTATAATTACAGCTTTAATACCGATAATAATTAGCTTTATATATTATAAGGTTATGTTTGGATATACTCAATTTACTAAGTTTATTTATCCTATAATATTGTTTTTACTACCACCGTTTATACTTGTATTAGGCCTATCAATGTTTCTAGGGAAAATAAATGTAAAGTTGTTGTATTTTTTAATGCCAATACTATTTTTCACCTGTGTCTTTAATTTTATGTTTCCAGTTTGGGTTGATCTATGCGGAAATAATTTCATATTAGATCATGGATTAAGCTTATCTTTTAGCGATGGAGTAATGCCCTATGATATAACAACGAATATGATTTATAGTAGATTAATATTTGTTTTCATAGGAATAATATTACTTTTATACTCTGCTATAAAGTCAGATACTATGGATTGAGATTTACATATAACTGAGATATGTCTAAACTAGATTTATATAATAGTTAAATAAAATGATTTAGATTAAATATACTTTGTCGATAACATAAATATATATGTTATAATTAGGTAAATAGTCGATATCCATTGGGAATCGAACTACAGTAGTATTACTTTTCAAAATCAAAATACGTCTTGTATTCGCAAGAAACGAGAACGGAGGGAGTAAAAATGAAAAAAATTTCGACTAGAGAGTTTGTATTAATGGGACTTTTGATAGCCATATCGGTCTTACTGGATGTTTTACCCATAGGAACCTTAAGGTTACCTGTTATTAATGCTACAATTGCCCATATACCTACTATAATAGGAGGCATAGTCTTAGGACCATATGTGGGAGGTATAGTTGGATTATTTTTTGGATTATCTAGTTTACTTAGAAATCTAACCCAGCCTACAAGTGTACTGGCATTTGCATTTATAAATCCTTTAGTTTCTGTAGTACCTAGAGTTTTGGTTGGCATTATATCCTATTATGTATATGTGGCTATAAAGAGGTTGCTAAATGAAAATTTAGGTATTATTATTGGAGCAGCACTAGGAAGTATTACCAATACTATAGGGGTAATGGGTATGATATACATACTCTATGCACAAGATATTGTAGAGAAAATGGATTCCTCACAAACTGCAAAGGGAATAGTCTTAGGTATTATAACTGCCCACGGGATACCTGAGATGATAGTAGCTGGGGTTATAACAGTAATTATAGTGAAGGCATTAAAAAAAGTCTATAAATTTAATGGGGCTAATACTTATAATAACTAATAAGTGAATAGCAACATAAAAATACTGCTTTATGATTTCATAAAGCAGTATTTTTATGTTGTTGATGAAGTATAAAAATGTGTTAAAAAAATAACTATTATTGAAAATGAAGTCGAAAATTGCTATAATGTGAACATATTTTAATAAAATGATAGAAATATTAAGATAATATAATGAATTTTTATTATAAAAGGGAGTAATGTAATAAAAATTATAGATTTGGTTAAAATTATTATATTGGTGAGAAAGGTTGAATTATCTTAATATTCTAAAATTTTTGAAAAGGAGTGGTAAAATGGAAGAAAAAAGAGAACAGTGGGGGTCAAAGATTGGTTTTATACTTGCAGTTGTTGGCTCTGCGGTGGGACTTGGTAATATTTGGAGATATCCCTACTTGCTTTATTCCAATGGCGGAGGTGCCTTTTTAGTACCCTATTTTGTAGCATTATTTACAGCGGGAATACCTTTAGTATTACTGGAGTATGGATTTGGTCACAAATTTAGAGGATCAGGAGCATTATCTTTTGCAAGGGCTAATAGGAAATTTGAGTGGTTAGGTTGGTGGCCAAGCTTTTCATCTTTTATAATTTTAACTTATTATACTATGATATTGAGTTGGGCTATGAACTTTTTAATATTTTCTTTTGGTAAAACTTGGGGAGCAGATCCAAATAATTTTTTCTTTAATGATTTTTTACAGGTTTCAAGTGGGCCATTTGATATAGCAGGCATGAGATGGCCAATATTTATAGGCATCACAATAATTTGGGCTTTTAATTGGTTTATATCCTATAAAGGTGTATCCGGTGGAATAGAAAAATTAAATAAAATTTTATTACCAACTCTTTTAGGAATTATGATTATTATTGTTATAAAAGGTGTTACATTACCGGGAGCCTATGTTGGATTAAATAAACTATTTACCCCCGATTGGTCTAAGGTTATGGAATTAGATGTATGGATAGATGCCTATGGTCAGGTGTTTTTCTCACTAAGTTTAGCAATGGGAATCTTGATAACTTATTCTAGTTACTTACCTAAAAAATCTGACTTGAATAATAGTGCATTTATGACTGCCTTTGCCAACAGTGGTTTTGAATTTTTATGTGCCATAGGTGTGTTTGGAATATTAGGATTTATGGCAACTAGTCAAGGTGTACCTATTGAAGATGTGGCAACAGAAAGTATAGGATTGGCATTTGTAGTGTTTCCTAAAGTCTTTTCAATAATGGGATCTATGGGTACATTATTTGGAGTATTATTCTTTATATCTTTAGTGTTTGCAGGACTTACATCCAGTATATCATTAATGGAGGCCTTTATAGGAGCAGTTAAGGACAAAACTGGAGCTTCAAGGAAGAAATTAGTTACTATTACAGCAATAGTAGGATATTTAATAAGTATCTTATATGCCACCGGGGCAGGATTATATTTCTTAGATATAATCGATGCCTTTATAAACTCATTTAGTATTGTTGTAGTGGGATTATTAGAAGCCATTATTATTGGATGGGTAGTTGGTGCAGATAAGATAAGAAAACATACTAACTCAGTATCCATTTATCCTATAGGTAAATGGTGGGAGGTTATGATTAAGTTTGTGACTCCTGCTATATTAATCTATATGGTAGTAAGTAATATTATAACGGAAATAAAGTCTCCCTATGGAGGGGGAGATTATACAATGTCAGCCCTAATGTTACTAGGATGGGGTATTGTTGGAGCTATAATAATAACTGCTATTGTAACATCTAAAACTAGGTGGAGAAAAGGTGCTTTAGATAATAGGGAGGTGGAGTAGGTGAATACTTCAGCTATTATATTTTTCTTATTTGGAGCCATTGTATTATGGGGAGGATTGGCAGTTACGTTAAGAAAAGCTTTTAAAAATAATGATTAGTATAATAAAGCCATCGGGATATATTCCGATGGCTTTATTATAAGAAAATATATTGACACAAGAAGCTAATTGTTATATTATATCAAATAATAAAAAAATTAACTTTTAGCTTATGGACACTTCAACTACATGATTTAACACAAGCATCTAAGTTAAAATGTTTTTAAGTAGTGTTAATGGGTAAAAGTTAATAATGTAACATAAATATTTTATCTAAATTTATGTTACAATCAAATGCGTTAAAAAAATAACAATAAAAATTGGGAGGGATTATTAATGTGGGAAAGTACTATGCCTATTAATGAAGTAAGGGAGATTAGAGGTAAAACCAGTGTTTTTCTAGGTGCCGGTGCTATTAAAAAGATATTTGATATAACAAAGGAAGTAAAGGAAAAGGGAATGGATAAGGTTCTTATTGTAACAGGAAAATCTAGTTATAAAAAATGTGGAGCCTGGGACCATGTTGAAAAAGCATTAAAGGAAAATGATATAAAATATGTTTTATATAATGGAGTTACTCCAAATCCACTAAATACCCAAGTTGATGAGGCAGCAAAAATGGGAACAGAATTAGGAGCAAAGTTTGTTATAGCAATAGGGGGAGGAAGTGTAATAGACACAGCTAAAAGTGCTGCTATAATGATTAATTATCCTAATGAAACAACTGCTAGATTATATGAAGGAGAGTTTACGCCAACAGAAGCTTTACCCGTTGTAGCGATAAATACTACCCATGGTACAGGTTCCGAGGGAAATAGATTTGCTGTTACAAGTATATTAGAAGATGGCAAAGAATTTAAACCTGCTATAGCCTATGATTTAAGTTATCCAATGTATTCTATTGATGATCCAGAGTTAATGATTTCACTTCCTAAGTCTCAAACACTATATACATCAATAGATGCGGTAAATCATGTATTTGAAGCATGTACAACTGTAGTAACAAGTCCATATTCAGTATTACTAGCGAAGGAAACTGTTAGACTAGTACACAAGTACCTACCAAAAGCCGTAGAAAATGGAGAGGATTTAGAAGCAAGGTATTACTTAGCTTATTCAGCTTTAATGGGAGGAATATGTTTTGATAATGGTATGATCCATTTAACCCATGCATTGGAACATCCATTAAGTGCAATGAAACCTAATTTAAGTCATGGGCTTGGCTTAGCAGTATTGTTACCTTCTATTGCAAAGCACACATATAGAGTTAAGCCTGAAGTTTTAGCAGATGTATTATCTCCGATAGTTCCAGGGCTAGAGGGTAAGAAAGAAGAGGCCGAGAAAGTATCTAGTGGTATAAGGGAATGGCTAAATGGCTTAGGAGTAACTGAGAATCTTAGAGACTTAGGATTTAATGAAGGGGATATAGAGAGGTTAGTTGAACTTACATTTAATACACCAAGTTTAGATTTATTATTGGGATGTTCTCCTATTGGGTCAACAGAGGAACTGGTTTCTACTATATATAAAGAGTCATTATAAGGCATAAAAATAAAGGTAGAGGGATAAATTTCTCTGCCTTTATTTTTATATTGATTTTAACAGCAGTGTTTTAAAAGATAATCTTCCACTTCCTTTGAAAAACCCGACTTGATTTTTCCTTTTCTGCTTTCTTCAATAAATATTTTTAAACACTTTTTATAGTCATATTCCAGTGTCCAGTAATTTAATGTTTCTTTACCTCCGTGGTTATAAAGTGTGTGGGCTAACCAATAGCCAACTACATACATATGATCAAAATTATTAAAGAAGTTAGCCATAGATTTTTCGGGAGGTTCATTTTTACTATAGATATCTTCGATACTATCACTTAATATCTTCATATACTCATAATTATTATTAAATTTTTCTCCCCTTTTACGATATTCCAATTGAATTAAAGTAGCTATACCTTCTTCAAATATAAAGTTGAAAGTAGTTTTTAAATAATTATCTTCGGAAAAATCAAAAACAAAAAAATCACTTATCTCAAAGGGATGTTTTCTAGCATGATAAAATTCATGGACCAAAATACCTTCTAGTTCATCTGGAGAACGTAGGAGATTATGTATATTTATGTAGATCTCTCCTGATTTTTCGCTAAAACCACCGTCGATGCCCCCTGCATAGAAGTAATATGTACAGTCTTGGAAAGGTTCCTTTGGTGCATAGGGTTCTATTTCAGTAAATATATTATTAGTAAGTATCTTTTTCTGATTGTTAATCCTTTGTATAATCTTTTCTAGTTCGTCTAAATTCTTTCTAACATCATTAAACATATAACATTGGTCATCGTCATTATTACCATTAATAGCATTAATTAAAGAGTTTTTTAAAGAGTCTACTGATGTTTTTCTATTAAGTATCTTATCATGATTAATTAAGTCCTTTACTTGTTTTAAATTAGAAAACTGATAAAATAATTTTTCATCAAAGCTATCTTTTCTTAGCAAAGCAATTAAGATTTCCATCATTTCATTATTTAATCTCATAAATATCCCCCTTTATAGTGTCGTATATTTATAAAATATTACACAAAATTAACATTAACATATTATAACATACAATAAAATTATTAGCAAACATTAAATGGGAGATATTCCTAGTATATAGCATAGTAAAATTTATAATCAGTATTAACCATAATAAAAAAATTATTGAAATAATAATTTAGCCACAGTTTCTTGCTCACTATAATTAATCTTTCCATCGGGTATTATATGAAATAAGGCTTCATCTTTTTTCCATGGGCCTCCAATAGAAGCCGACATATGTTTAGAACACTTTTTTAGCATTTCAAACTGCACATCTAGGTTATTTTCAGTATACATCCTAGTTATAATAGAGAATAATTCTTTATCATTTTCCTTTATATAGTTAATATGAGCTTTGGGTTTACCTAGTTCTAGGTTCATTATTCTAGCATAACAGGATAGGAACCAGTCAAAGGAAGAAAATATAAAATATTTAGAATATAATTCGTTTTTATGTAACCTATGTTCCAATTTATCTAATATGTGTTGGAAGGAAAATCTAAAGTTAGTTTTTTCAAAATCAGATAATTTCTCTGGTACTTTCCAAGCTTTTTTTATTTTATCTAAAATATTTTTCATTGTATCGTCCCTATCAAAAAGTATAGTACAGTTTAAATGGCATAATAGAAACTCATCAGATGGAGTATCAGTTAAAAAGTCGTCAATAGATAGAAGCATACAGTCTATTGGAATATCATTAATATGGAAATGTACCCCTGTAAAGTTAGTAGATATAGGTTTATCAAATATAACCGTGAGGTCATAATCCCCTCCGATGTCCATGTTACTGTGGGTCCTTCCTCCATACTCTACTATACCTACTACATTTTCTTTCTTCTTTAAATGTTCTATAAAACTATCAATAGTATCAAATGAGTTAATGTCTTTTAACATGTTATAGCCCCCTTATATTTTTTATAAATATTATATATAGTTAGTACCATAAAAATATATATTACCATAGAATACATAAATTTTGTGACATTGTCAATAAAAACAATTGAAGACTTGTTGAAAATATTATCTCACCAAATAAAGAGACCTAACCTAAGATATATCTTAGGTTAGGTCTCTTTATTTATTACATGGTAAACTCTAAGAGTCTTTATTTACATTTTTAATTACATAAAGTGCAGAACCAAAGTGATGTTGCCACATATATTTTGCACTTACCTTTTGAAGATCTCCTCTAAAACTTGATCTATATCTATCATAATCATCTACATTTGCCCTTTTAATAAACATAAGTTCAAAGCCTTCTTCATGGATTATATCAAGAATCTCATTTTCTGTGTGAAAGTCGCCCTCTGATTCACGTAATTCCGATGGTATATCATGGGTAGTATAGTATGGCTCACCTATAATTATGGCTCCATTAGGTTTTATAGCTGTTTTAAGTTTTTGTATTGCACCTTTAAATCCTCCAAATATAAATGAAGCATTTATACAACTTGCTACATCAAAGGTTCCTTTATCAAACTCATAGGCTGAAGCATCCATATTTACAATATCGATATTATCATTAAGATTATACTTCATAAGTTTGTTGTTTGCAACATTACAAAAGTTAGAATCCAGTTCTATACCTATTCCTTTTATACCAAAATACTTACCCCATAAACTTAGGGCTCCACCACGACCACATCCAAAATCAATAGCTTTTGTGTTATTATTAAAGCCTAAAATCTTCCCAGTTGCTACAAGGTTAATTGGAGACGCATAGGTTATTGTATCAATATTATCTAATTCCAATAATTCAACTAATTCTAAAAGATCCATTTATTTATCCACCTTTCAATTATTTAAACTTGATATTAGGTAAAGGTGGAGACAAGTTTACTAACCTTTTAGTACCCCACCTATATGTAAATTGCTCACGAAAACATCATTCCTTTCATATTAGATTTTTTCTAAGATTTAAGATATCTTATTATTTAGCTTTATCGGTAAAAATATTTTTAAAATTTAAAATAATAAGATAACTATCACAATAATATCAATTTGTATGGATAAAGGCAAGTGTTTCATAGGGACTTTTAATCTAAAATCCCTATACATTGTTGAATTTATCACCAGCAATATCTTCAATTAATATAGAAGATTTATTTTTATAATAAATATATAACTCATGCATGGCCCTTGTTATACAGACATATAAAAGTTTTATATCCAATTCATTTTTATTATATATACCATGGGAACAGTCATAAATTATTACAGTATCAAACTCTAACCCTTTTGATAAGTAGGAGGGGATAATAGTTATTTTACCTTGATAAACGGTATCATTGTCGGTAATAAGTTGTAGGTTTAAATCCCTATCTTTTAGTTTGTTGTATAATTTGATACTATCTTTTTCAGTCTTACAAATTATTGCTATTGACTCATATCCCTTATTTTTTAATTTTACTAATCGATTTTTTATATCATCTATTAAATTAGTTTCTTCTTTCTTGTTTATAATAAAGGGTTTTTCTCCTGTTCTAAGAACTGGTTCTGCAAGGGTGATATCTTTATTGGAAGATTTTTTTATAACTTCATTGGCAAAACTTATTATTTCCATAGTTGAACGGTAACATTTTTTTATGGTCAGATATTCTATATTTTGTTTGTTGAACACATGGTCTTTTAAATCACTCCATGACTCTATACCACTATGGGAATATATACCTTGGGATAGGTCCCCAACAATGGTAAAGGAACTATTTAAACTAAGGAGATTCAATATATACATTTCAAAGGGACTATGGTCTTGAGCCTCATCTACTACAATATGACTAAAGTGTCCCTTCATATCTAAGCCTATTAACTTTGATTTTAGGTATAATAAGGGAGATAAATCTTCCTTTTCAAAGGAGTTATTCCTAATTATTTCTTTAGAATAATCGGTAATTATATTAATATCACTTTCATTTAACTTATTATAGCTGTATTTTTTTAATATGGAAGGATTAGTTATTAAAGCTTTATACAAAGATTCAATATCAGGCTGATCCCATTGACTAAAATATTTTTTAAAAGATGGGTTCTTTTTCTTATCTAGATTTTTTATCATTAAGTCCCGTTCATCATAGATTTTAATTAATTTCTTTTGTAATGTTTCTTCACAGCTTATGCTGTCTTTTAAATTAGAGATTTTTAAATAATACTTATCATTAATTTCATCCTTTATTTCTTTTAACCTATTTTTTAAGTTTCCTTTTATATACCTTTTTATTTGATCTATTCTAGGGACTATGGGTAAATAACTATAATCTTTTTCAAACATATATTTAATTTCATCATAAGAATATATAGTATGACCATCTATATTAAAATTAAGTTTAGGTACTATGGTGTCAGTGATATGGTTTACTATATTATCTATTATATCCTTTATATATAATGATCCCTTAAAAGATGAAACAAAATTGATTTTTTTTTTGCTATCTTTTGAATTGACTCCGTTATCTAGAAGGGTAGAAAAACTTTTTTCCATATCAATAATTTTATAATTTTCATTTAATAGGGTTAGGGCCAAGTCAGTAAATGTAAACTGTTTAATATCATTAACCCCTAGATCGGGAAGAACGTCACTTATATAATTTAGAAAGAGTTTATTGGGGACAACAATCAGTATTTTATCGGGCTTCAAAATGTCCTTATAATTATATAAAAGATAGGCCACACGGTGAAGAATTATTGTTGTCTTACCACTTCCTGCAACTCCTTGTACTATTAAAACTTGATCTTTTTCTCCTCGAATTATATCGTTTTGTTCTCCTTGTATTGTTGAAACTATATCCTTTAACTTATTATCCTTTTTTTGCCATAGTGCATTTTGGAGGAATTCATCCATGGGGGTAAGTCCTTTATCAAAAATATTTATTAATATTTTATCTTCTATTTCATATTGTCTTTTTAGGACCAAATCTCCCATCATTAATCCTTCGGGAGCAGTATACATAACATCTCCTAATTCCCCGCCGTAATATAAACTTGCTATAGGTGCTCTCCAATCTACCATAAGTCTTTCTTGAGTATCTCTTTTTTCTAGACCTGTTTTGCCTATATAAAATGTTTCGACGTCATCTTTTCCCATTTGCTTGAAATCAATTCTCCCGAAATAGGGTTTATCCTGGGCTTTTTTTAGTTCTTCTAATTTTTTAGTATTAAGTTCGTATAAATTAGATTCTACTTGTAGTTTATCCGAATAATTACCTCCCGAGGATTTTTTTAATGACGTTAGATTTTCTAAAAAAATATTTATCTCATTTTCAAGATAAGAAATTTCATCATTAATACAACCGTAGGTTCTTTCTAAGTAACCTTTCTCATTGTTATAATCTTGATGTTTATTAGCTAACATACTATCCCTCCAGACTTTTTAGAAAGTAGTAATATTATACATAAACCGAGGGATAAATGAAAATTCCCAATGGGACTATAGTAAAGAACTCAATACTTAGTTGCATTAATAAATTATTTATGGTGGCAAATTCATAGAAATACTAAAAATATCTTGCCTATATGGTGTTTTTATTATAAAATGATAGTGTGAATAGTAGCTAAAAATAATTTACATAATATGGAAAATATTGAGCCGGAAAAGGCTCTTTTTTATTGTTATTATTGAAGGATTACAAAATAAATAATTTTTAGTTGAAGGATTACAAAATAAATAATTTTTAGTTGTTGGGGGATTCGTAATCCCCCAACTTATTTAATACATTCATTAGAGTACTTCATTTCATAATGGGTACTTGTTTTATTAACAACTTCAAACCCTAATCTTTCATATAAACTTTTTCCTCGGATATTATTAATAAAACAACCAATTGTAATGGTTTTACTTTTGGCAAGGGCTTCATCAATAATATTATTTATTATATCCCTCCCAATTCCATAACCATGATATTTTGAAGTTATATGAATCTCTGTTATGTTTACATTTGAATCAGTCTTGTGTATCTGTATAAATCCAATATCTTTATCATTAACTACAATTATTTTGAAATCTTTTAAATTAAAATCAGATTCAAAATCTTTTTTCTGATATTCTTCATCCCAGCCCCAAATTTTTTTAACATAATTATAAATAGATGATTTTTTAACATTATAAATAAAGTTTTTATCTTTTTTTCTAATACTCCTTAAATTATATTTCATAAAAAGCCCCCTTAAAGTTTTTATCTAATATTAAAAAAATATTTTATAACATTATATAGAATATAGATATCCATTTCAAATAGTGTGCTATAGTCCCCAATGATAAGGAGTGATAGTGGCATCTGCCACGACACACAATCTAAAACTTTAAAAAATAGGACTTAGAAAATTGGCATATAGTTTGCAATATAAATAACTATATGAATAAAAGGAAGTGTTATTAAGATGATTATTATATATATTATGCTATTTATCATCTTATACTATTTTTTTGAAGGGGGTGAAGATGGTAATAAAAATGAAGAGCTATGTATCTATTGTAAAAAGAAAATAAATAAAGATAGTATACATTGTACTAACTGCAATAAAAAGTTAAAGCGAGTATGTAAAAATTGTGGCAAATTAATTGATATTAGTTGGAGAGACTGTCCCTTTTGTGATGAAACTAAATAAAACTATTTGGAGGTAAGCTATGAAAAAGATATTTATAATAGTAGCAGCTATTATTTTAGCAGGAGGTTTATATTTTGCATTTGATAATAGTACAGGGCTAGATGAGGTCGATTTAGACAAATCAGCTATAAAAGATAAAAATGTAGAAGATGAAAATAAAGAACTTAAGGAAGAACAGGAAGAGGAAAAAAAGATTACAGAAGAAGATCTAGTAAGACAGGACAGTCAAGGGCCTATAGATGTAGCCATGGTTTTAAATAATATATTAGAAGTAAATGATGAGTTTGTAATATTTAACATATATTTAAATACCCATTCAGTAGACTTAGAAGCAATTGATTATGCCAGTGCTGCTGTATTAAAAATAGATAAGGAAATTGAAATAAAGGAAAACTTTAAATGGGAGCAAAAAGGTGGAGGAGGACATCATATAAATGGTTATCTTAAACTGCCTAATGAATATAATGGTAAGAAGGTATTTGATAAATATACAAAGCACGTTGAATTACAGTTACTAGATATAGGTGGAGCAGAGAAGAGAACATTCAAATGGGATATTGAAAAGATAAACAACTAGATATAGGAGGTTTTTTTATAATGAAAAAAAGAAATAAGTATAAATATGGTGTGGCTATTATAGGACTGTTAACATTGGGGTTATCAATGTTATATCTAACAAAAGAACAGGGTAATGCTACTGCATTTATACCAAATGCAAAAAGTGGTGATATATCAATAGTAAATACAGAGGAAAATAGGGTAATAGAAACAATCGAAGTAGGAGATTCAACTTCCCATGGTATTGCGATAACTCCCGATAAAAAGAAACTATACACAGGAAACCTAGAAAAGGGAGAAGTTTATATATACGATATGGAGACTAAAGGACTAATAAAAAAAATAAATACAGGAAGAAATCTACATGGTATAGATATAACTCCTGATGGTCAATATCTGTATGTAACCAGTGGGTGGACTGACAAGAAAGAAGAATATAATTATATAAATATAATAGATACAGAAAAAGATAAAATAGTAAAGACTATCAAGTCCGATGAAAGTAGTCCGGCCCATATAGATTTTTCAAAGAATAGTAAATATGCTTATGTGGTCAATGTTATGGGAAATAGTGTTTCAATAGTTGATGTTGATAAAAAAACCATAGATAAGGTGATAGACGTTGGAGTTATGCCCAATGAGGCTGAATTATCTCCAGACAACAAGTACCTATATGTAGCGAATGTCCAAAGTGGAACAATATCTGTTATAGATCTAGATAAGAAGAAGTTAATAGATACCATAGAGGCAGGGGAAGGAACCCATGGTGTAGCGGTATCTAATGATGGGAAACAAGTTTGGACAACCAATATGTATTCCAATGATGTTAGTGTAATTGATATAGAAAAAAGAGAGGTTATTAAAAGTATAAAAACAAATGGTATAGCAAATCATATTTCTATTGTACCTAAGAAGAATAGAGTCTACGTAACAAATAAGGAGACTAATAACATTACAGTAATAGATACAAAAACCTATGAAATCATTTCAGAAATCAAAGTGGGAGACGAACCCCATGAAATAGATTTTATGTTATAAAACCTGAGACAAAGGGACAGTCCCCCTTGTCTCAGGTTTTTGCAAAAATAAAAGCCTCATCTTCAAAATCAAATTTTATTTTTTCCCAACAGTGAATATAACACCAATGTTTATCCTTAGTTATTTCAGACTCTGTTAACAATTCATCATTGGCTTTTTCAGTGATTATCTTAATATCGTGCTTTTCCTCTGTTAATGAAAAGTAATAATATTGACTATGGTCATTTTTGTTGAAGTGGTAATAAAATACCAAATGTTAGAATAATTATTAAGTGATGTAATAATATCGGCTAAAACCTGGGACAAAGGGACTGTCCCTTTGTCTAAGGTTTTAATTGGGGGATGGAGGATAATGTGGAAAAAAGTTATAATATAAAGTCTGAAATTAGAAAATGCCACGAAAAAATAAACTATCTACAAAGGATGCTTAACCTTAGTTATTGCTATTATCAAAGGGTTTATTATAATGAACTATTAAAATATGAAACTGATAAATTAAAAAATCTTATTAATTATAAAAACTTAAAATTAAATAATTTAGATGAAAGAGAATTTACTTTAGAAGAATTAGCAAAGTACGATGGTTCCAATGGAGATCCTGCTTATGTGGCAGTGGATGGCATTGTCTATGATGTAAGTTTGGATGCCACCTGGGGTGGAGGAACCCATTTTGGACTATATGCGGGGAAGGATTTAACTAATCAGTTTAATGGATGCCATGGGAATAAAGAAATATTAGAAAATCTCCCTAAGGTGGGAGTTTTAAAGGAATAATTAAGGGGGACTTAATTTGTATTATAATAAATGTCCTGTATTAGACAATAAAAAAATAATTCCAAAGCATATTATTGATTTAGCTATAGAAGAGATAGAATTAAATAAAACAGAAAAAATAAATCTTATTTGGCTTGAAGCCTGTGGTTGTTCTGGAAACATTATATCCCTATTAAATGGAGAAAATCCTGATGTAGTATTTTTCCTTAATAGTATGGTAAATATGACATATAATAATAGTCTTATGGCAGATGAAGGAGAAGTAGCTTTTAAAAGATTTTTAGATACATTAGAGACTGAGTTTATCCTTGTGGTAGAAGGGGCAGTTTCAACAAAGGACAATGGTCTATATAATGTTATAGCCAAGTACAATGATAAATATATAACAGGGATGGAAGCCGTAACTATGGCAGGGGAAAAGGCTAAATATGTTTTAGCAGTGGGATCATGTGCGTCCTATGGAGGTCCCTCAGCTGGAAGACCAAATCCATCGGGGAGTAAAAGTGTATATGACTTTTTAGATAGGGAAGTAATAAGGGTTCCAGGATGCCCATCCCATCCCCAATGGATAATGGGAACCATAGCCCATATTATATCCTTTGGAAAACCAACCCTAGATAGGGAAAATAGGCCTATAATTTTCTATGGAGTAACAATCCATGATAGATGCACCAGAAGATCCTACTTTGAAAAGGGAATGTTTGCAGAAAAACTAGGTGATAAAGAGTGTATGTTTAAACTAGGCTGTAGGGGTCCAATAACAAGAACAGATTGTCCAATAAGGAGATGGAATACCAGTATAAATTGGCCAATAGGGGATAACACCCCTTGTATAGGCTGTGCTAGAAATGGATTTCCCGATTCTATGGAACCATTTGTAAGGTATTAGGGGGGATATTTATGGGAGAAAAGATAGTGATTAATCCATTAACAAGGATAAGTGGATTTCTAGAAATAGAAGTTTATATAGAAAATAATATTATAAAGGATGCAAAAAGTAGTGGTATGCTTTTTAGGGGATTTGAAAAAATGTTAGAGGGGAGACCACCCCTAGATTCCATATATTATACCCAAAGAATATGTGGCATATGTTCCACAGCCCACTCTATATCATCGGCATCAGCCCTTGAGGATGCCCTTAAAGTTACTGCTAATAAAAATGATTCGATGATAAGGGATATAATCCATGGGTGTGAGTTTTTACAAAATCATCTAAGACATTTTTATCAATACACATTTCCTGACTATGTAAAGGGTCCCCAAATAAGTCCTATTTATAAAGGTTCTGGTGGGGACTATAGGTTGCCAGATAAATTAAATAAAAGATTAAGTAATCACTATATAGATTCAATAAAATATAGTAGACTTGCCCATAAAATGTTGGCTATCCTAGCAGGAAAGGCTCCCCATAATCATGGTGTATTTGTTGGTGGAGTAACTGTAAATATGGATGCATCAATATTTATAGAAGTAAAATCAATATTATCATCAATTAAGGATTTTATAGAAAATGTTATGATAGATGACGTTTATATTATATCTAGATATTATAATGATTATTTTAATAATGGTAAGGGTTATGGAAACTTTATGAGTTATGGAGTATTTGATAGCTATTATAATGAGCCTTTAGTATACGTTAAGCCTGGAGTTTTAATAGATAATAATAGGTATAGTTTTGATAGAGATAAAATTACAGAAAATATATATCATGCATGGTATAGGGGAGATAAAGTAAACATAGAACCAAAGGAGGGGTATGTGGAATCAGATGTACATAAAGAAGAGGGATATAGTTTTGTTAAGGCTCCTAGATATGATGGGCTTCCAATGGAAGTAGGTCCTTTAGCTAGACTATGGTTAAATGGGGAATATAATAGGGGAGTCTCAACAATGGATAGAACCATAGCTAGGGCATTGGAAGCTAAGAAAATATGCTATATAATAGAAGATCTTTTACAGAAAATAGAACTAAAACCCACTAATCAAAAACGGTATGAAATCCCTGATAATGCATATGGTATAGGACTTAAAGATACCACAAGGGGAGCATTGGGTCATTGGTTATCTATAAAGGATAAAAAAATAGAAAAATACACCATTATAACCCCCACATCATGGAATGTTTCCCCGACAGATTCAAATGGTCTTAAGGGAACCATAGAAAAGACTTTAATGGGAACTTATATTGAAGATGTAAAAAATCCTGTGGAAATTGGAAGGGTAGTTAGATCCTTCGATCCATGTATATCCTGTGCAACCCATATTATAAGTAAAAAACATCCTAGTGTAAGAATAAGGGTAGTATAAAAATGATAAAAGTTATAGGAATAGGAAATAGACTTATGGGCGACGATGCCATAGGACTAAAGGTTCTTGAAAAAATTCAATATGATATTAAAGAAATAGATGAAAAAATAGATATAATCTTTGGGGAAACAGACTTTTTATATTGTTTAGATAATATTAGTAATAATGATATTGTTATTATACTAGATAGTACATATTTGGGATTAGATGCTGGTAATATAACTTTATTTACATTTGAAGAATACATAAAATATATAGATAAGCCAAAGGGTCAACATGATATTAATCTTATTGACATGATAATTAAAAATAATAAAAATATAGTTGGATATATTATAGGAATTGAAGTTTTTGATATTTCTTTTAACTTAGATATCTCATATCACCTAGAAACCAAATTTGATTATATATGTGATAATGTTTTAAATAAAATAAAGCTAATATTAAAGATGATTGAGTTAGGTGAATATAATGCATGAAGTATCGGTTATGACAGAGGTATTTCAAATAATAAATGAAAATATAAAAATACATAATCTAAAAAGGATAGATAAAGTGGTTTTAAAAATAGGTTCCTTTACATGTATAGAGGAGAGTTCCCTTAGATTTGTCTTTAAATCAATGGCTAAAGAAACGATTTGTAAAGATGCAGAATTAATAATAGTAAAGGTAAAGGCGAGGGCCTATTGTGACTACTGCAAACATGAATTTAACATTGAATATACAAATAAAATCTGTCCCAAATGTAATAGGTTCAGTTCTAATATAATAGATGGATACGAATTATTATTAGAAAGTATAGAAGGTGAGTAGATTGAAACAAATATTAGTAAAGAAAAATATATTAAAGAATAATGATAATATTGCTATGAAAAATAAAAAGTTTTTAGATTCTAAAGGGATATATACCATAAATCTATTGGGTTCCCCTGGCTCTGGAAAAACATCTTTATTGGAAGAGATGATAGAGGAGACAGATAAAGAAATAAATATGGCTGTTATAGAAGGGGACTTATATACCGATAAGGATGCTAAGAGAATAGAAAGCCATAATATAGATGTTGTTCAAGTAAATACAGGGGGAGCTTGTCATTTAGAGGCTTCTATGATTACTGATGCCTTAAAACATATAAATATAGATAATTTAGACTTTTTAGTGATAGAAAACGTGGGAAACCTAGTGTGTCCTGCATCCTATGACTTAAGTGAAGATATAAAGATTACAGTTATGAGTGTAACAGAGGGAAATGACAAACCCCTTAAATATCCAGCTATGTTTCAGAAATCCAGTGTAGTGGTGTTAAATAAAATGGATATGATAGAGCTTACAGACTTTGATTTAGATCAATTTTATAAAAATATAAGCTTATTAAATGGAGATACAGAGATATTTGAAGTGTCCTGTAGAACTAAGGAAGGTGTAAATGAACTATGTAAATATCTAAAAGAAGAAATAAAAAGGAAGAAAGATAATGGGGTTGGTTAGAAAATATATAAAAGTTAAGGGAGTAGTACAAGGGGTTGGGTTTAGGCCCTTTGTGTATAAACTAGCCTTAGACAATGACCTAAAGGGATGGGTGAAAAATACTTCAATGGGAGTATATATAGATATAGAAGGGAAAAAGTCCAATATAGATAAATTTATATATACACTAGAAAATGACCCTCCTTCATTATCTAATATAGAAAGTATAAGTATAGAGGATAAAAATATAATAAGATATAAAAACTTTAGTATAAAGAATAGTGCCAAAGAAGATGAATCTATAACATTGATATCTCCAGATATGGGTATATGTGATAAATGTTTAGAGGATATCAAAGATATAAAAAATACAAGATATAGATATCCCTTTACAAACTGTACCAATTGTGGACCTAGATTTTCAATAATAAGGGAATTACCCTATGATAGGGTATCAACTACTATGGAAGAATTTAAAATGTGTGATAATTGTAACAAAGAGTACAACAATCCTTTAGATAGAAGATTCCATGCCCAGCCCAATGGATGTCCTAAATGTGGTCCAAAGGTTCAGCTTATGGACAATCAGGGAAAAGAAATACCATCTTATGACCCAATGAAAAGGGCTATTAAACTTATAAAAGAAGGGAATATAGTTGCAGTAAAGGGGTTAGGGGGATTTCATTTAGCCTGTGATGGGAAAAATCAATATGTTATAGATAAATTAAGAAATAGAAAATATAGACCAACAAAACCCTTTGCCCTTATGATGAAAGATATAAGAACAGTAAAAAAGTATTCTAACTTAAACAACATAGAAGAAGAAATAATATCAAGTAATAAAAAGCCTATATTGTTACTTAATAAAGGAAAAGAAAAACTACCCCATAATATAGCATATAATAGTAATAAATTGGGGGTTATGCTTCCCTATACTCCTCTACACTATTTATTATTTGAGGATAATATAGAAGTACTGGTTTTAACCAGTGGAAATATTAACGGTATGCCAATATGTTATGAAAATAAAGAGGCACTGAAAAGCTTAAAGAATATCGCAGATTACTTTCTTATTCACAATAGAAAAATCCATATTCCCGTGGATGATTCCGTGGTTAAAGTTGTATTAAATAAAGAAAGAGTAATAAGAAATGCCAGAGGATATGCGCCCTTGTCCATGACATACAAAAACACAACGGATATATTGGCCTGTGGTTCCCATCTTAAAAATACCTTTGCCCTATCAAAGAATGATAATATATTTATAAGCCAATATATGGGGGACATAGAAAGTGTAGAAAGCTATAAGAACTTTAAAAGTAATCTGGCCCACTTTAAAAAAATATATAATATCATTCCAAAAGTTATAGCCTATGACTATCACCCTAATTACTTTTCAACGGAATATATAAAGAATCAAGATACTCAAAAAATGCCTGTACAACATCATCATAGCCATATAGTTAGTTGTATGTTTGAAAATAAAGTAAAGGATAGGGTTATTGGTATAGCCTTTGATGGTATAGGCTATGGAACTGATAAAAGCCTATGGGGAGGGGAATTTTTAATATGTAACTATAAAAACTTTAATAGGGTTGGACACATAAATTATATAAAGATGCCCGGGGGAGATAAAGCCACTAAAGAGCCTTGGAAAATGGCAATAAGTTATATGGATAGATTATATGGAAGTAACATATATCGAAATATTCCTAAACACTTTAAAGATAAAGATACAGATCCATTATTGGCTATGATAAAAAATAATATAAATTCTCCAAAGTGTTCCAGTATAGGAAGATTATTTGATGGAGTATCAGCTATTGTTGGGTATGGGAATAGAGTGACCTATGAAGGTGAAGGAGCCATATATTTAGAGAATATAGCAGATAAAAATGAAACCAGAAGGTATGGTTATGACATAGAAACTATAGATGAAAAACATATTGTAAATACAGATAATATTATAAAGGGAGTAGTGGAGGATATAAATAAAGGGGTAAGTCCTAGCATTATATCTAAAAAGTTTCATAATACAATAATAGATTTTTCCTTTAAAGTATGTGGTCTTATAAGGGATAGATTTAATATAGATAAAGTTGCATTAAGTGGAGGAGTATTTCAAAATGAAATATTATTAATAGGTATATATAAAAAGTTAGTATCTAAGGGTTTTAAGGTCTACACCCATAAGAAAATACCATGTAATGATAGCGGTATATCATTAGGACAGTTAATTATTGCAAATGAGAATTATAGGAAGTGAAAATATGTGTATAGCAGTGCCGGCTAAGGTTATAAAAATTTATAAATATGAGGCTTTAGTAGATTTTAAAGGAGTTAAAATGAAGGCTAATATTGGACTTGTGAATAATCTAAGTATAGGGGACTACATCTTATTACATGGAGGATGTGCCATAGAAAGGATAGATGAAGTGGAGGCTAATAAGACATTGGAACTATTTGAGAATATTTTAACTAATGGACAGGAAATATAGCCTATGGAATATATAAAAAAATTAAACAACCCTAAACTGGTAGAAGGATTATTAAAAGAAATTTCATATAATAAAAGACCAATAAAGATAATGGAGGTATGTGGAACCCATACCATGAGTATATGGAAAAATGGAATAAAGGAGTTACTACCTCAAAATATAGAGTTAATATCTGGCCCCGGTTGCCCAGTATGTGTAACCCCTAAAAGCTATATAGATAAAGCAATAGAGCTTTCTAAAAAGGATAATATTATTATAACTACCTTTGGAGATATGATAAAGGTACCTGGTAGTAATAGTTCCCTAAAAAGGGAAAAAGCCTTTGGGAGGGATATCCGTATAGTCCTTTCACCCCTTGATTCTATTAAAATCGCAAAGAAAAATCCTAAAAAAGAAGTGATATTTTTAGGGGTAGGTTTTGAAACAACAGCACCTATTATAGCCCTTAGCATAGATATTGCAGAAAAAGAAAATATAAAAAATTATAGTATATTACAGGGTCTAAAAACTATGCCCAATGCCATAAAAACTATAATAATTGACCCAGAAATAAATATAGATGGATTTATATATCCAGGTCACGTAAGTACTATTATTGGGGTTAAACCCTTTTATGATTTATCTAAGGAAATAAAAATACCTGGAGTTGTAGCAGGCTTTCAATATATGGATATAATTGTAGCCATATATTTTTTAGTTAAAATGATAAACAAAAAGGAAGGGAAAGTTAAAAATATTTATAATAGAGTTGTGAAATATGAAGGGAATAAAAGGGCATTATCTATGATAGATAAAATATTCACCCCATCATCTAGTATATGGAGGGGGCTTGGCAATATAGAGAATACAGGACTTATATTAAAGAAGAAATATAATAGTTATAATATAGAGTCTAAGTTGGATATAAAAGAGATGAAATCTAAGGTAAATAAAGATTGTCTATGTGGCGAAATTTTAAAGGGAAAAAGGAAGCCCATAGAGTGTAAACTATTTGTTAAAATATGCAATCCATCAAATCCCATTGGTCCTTGTATGATTTCGAGGGAAGGAAGTTGTGGTGCATATTATACATATGGGAAAATATAGGGGTGTTATTATGGATATAATCACAATGGATCATGGTAGTGGAGGAAAAAAGACTTATGATCTAATAAATAATATATTTTATAAGTATTTTAACAATGATATATTATTGCAACAGGGAGATTCTAGTATATTAAAAAATATAAATGAAAGGTTAGCGGTGACCACTGATTCCTTCATTATAAAACCAATATTTTTTCCAGGGGGAGATATTGGGAAACTTTCAATATGTGGTACAGTAAATGATCTGGCAGTAGTAGGGGCAAAACCAAAGTATATTACAGTGGGATTTATTATAGAAGAGGGGTTAAATATAAAAACTTTAAAAACAATAGTAAAATCAATGGCAAAAGAAGCAGGAGAGATCGGTGTAAAAATAATTGCAGGGGACACTAAAGTTGTTGAAAGGGGAAGTGGTGATAAGATATTTATTAACACAACAGGTATAGGGATAATAGAAGAAAATCATAGATTACTAGGTTGTAATAATATAATAAAAGGGGATAAAGTAATAATAAATGGTACTGTAGGAGATCATGGAATGTGTATATTTAATGAAAGGGAAGCACTGGGTTTTGATGTGGATATAAGAAGTGATTGTAGTTCGTTAAATGAACTTATGAAAGATATACTAGATGTAAGTGACAATATAAAAGTAATGAGGGATCCAACTAGAGGTGGCTTAGGAACAACATTAAATGAGATTACACAGACTAGTAATAAGAGTATAGTTTTAAATGAAAGGGATATACCAATTAAAGATGAAGTAAATAGTATGGGGGAAATGTTAGGATTTGATCCTCTATATATGGCAAATGAAGGTAAGGTTATAGTTATAGTATCAGATGATGATGCTAAAAAAGTTCTTGAAGAAATGAGGAAGAATCCTTTAGGAAAGGATTCTAAGATAATAGGGGAAGTTATAGATGATAATAGAAGCAGAGTATATTTAAAAACCAAAATAGCTGGAACTAGAATATTAAATATGTTAGAAGGGGAATTAGTGCCTAGGATATGTTAAAAGCTGGTACAAAGGGACTGTCTTTTTCAGTCCCTTTGTACCAGCTTTATTTAGTTGTTGAGGGATTGGGAATCCCCCAACCCATTAATTCTAAAATAAATCAATAAGTTTCTCAAAAAAGTTTTTCTTCTCTTTTTCCTCTGTATTAATTTTTACTTCTTTTTCTGCTATAGTGATATTAGGAGTTCTTAAGATAAATTGTACAGAATTAATATTTTTATTATTAGGGGATACAAAGGAAACTATCTTTTTATCATTTTCTTTCTTCCCCATCATTTCCGATATGGAACGATTTGCTTCATCAATACCATTTTTTATTTTCTTTTCTCCATCTATTAATTTTTCCACACTATCAGGTAAAACTTTAGCCTGTTGATTTAATTTAACCATTCCATTGAGTATATCAGATAATCCGGTTACAAATTGTTGATTCCCCTGTAATATAGAGTCATAGTTATTGTATAGTTCATTTGTTCCTGTAGATAACTTAGCTATACCACCATGAATATTTTTATATTCATTTGCCATGTTTGATATTCCACCGTTATACTTTGTAAGTCCTTCATTTAATGTATTAAGGGAATTATAAAGTTTTTCAGTGCCCTCTATTTGCTTAAGCATTGATGTTGCCATTTTACCTAATTGTACTTCTTGAGGGTTTGAACTATTTGTATATTTAACTAGGGCTTTTAGGTTAGACTTTTCTTCTTCAGATGGTAATTGAGATTTAATGGAATCTGCCATTTTTTTATACCCGGTCACTAAATTATTACCTTCATTTGATATCTGAGAAAGTCCCTTATTAAACTCTGTAGATCCACCTTCAAGTTGAGTTACTGAGGAATTTAATTTTTCAATACCATTACCATATTCCTTCATGCCATTAATTATTGAAGAACTGTTATTCACTAGCTTTTGTTGACCTTGGGTTAATTCATCTATTCCATTGGTAAGTTGCGATGTACCATTTTTTAACTTTGATGTACCATTTATTAATTCTTCCATACCATTACTAAGAGAATTAAATCCTTTAGTAAACTCCGAGGTATCGGCCATAGAAGAGATGTCCATAGGGGTTATGCTAATATTTATCCCATCCATTTCAAAGTTTTTTGACTCCAAAGTAGCCTTATATGTCCCAGAGGTTCCCGGTAAAACTGTATAGGCAAGGGTAGCAGTTTTTCCAGTTATAACCTTAGTAGATCCTTCTTCGCTGATTATTTTACTATTATTTAGGTTTATTGGAACCTGGACTTGAATACCATAATTATTGTTAAAATAATCTATACTATTCTTATTTTGAGCTACTGAGATAATAATGTCTATGGTACCGGATTTTCCTGCTAAGTATTCTGGAGAAATTTCTTTACCGTCTAATATATAGGTGATATTAAAGTCCCAAGGTAGTTTTTTAGATTTAAGATTTCCTTTATAATAAAATCCATTAAAGGATTCTTTTAAATTCCATTTTATAGTGTTATCAGAAACTGTGGGATCAGTATCATTGGTAAGACTTGTTATATTACTATAATCTCCATAATCGGTGTAGACTCCATCCTTTGGAACATAAAGATGATTTACAGCATAAATAGAATCCACATCTCCATTACTGCTTAAAATACCATAGATAGTTTCATCCTTTAAAGTATTTTGTTCTTTAATTTCATTTTCTAAGTTTCCTTTTGTGAGTGAATAGGCCATATACTTATTATTATTTGTTGTAAGAGTTATAGTTACAATAGAAAAAATAGCAACTATAACTATGGCTGAAATCTTATAAAAGTTTCTTTTCTTCATAAATATGTCTCCTTTCTTTGTTTTGTATATTTTAAATGTATTGAAATCTTCCGATAAATTTGAAACTACTTAACTATTCCTCTGTTGTTGGAGGATTCGCAACTATTCCCCCTATCGTTGGGGGATTCGCAACTATTCCCCCTGTTGTTGGGGGATTCGCAACTATTCCCTCTGTTGTTGGGGGATTCGCAACTATTCCCCCTATTGTTGGGGGATTCGCAACTATTCCCCCTGTTGTTGGGGGATTCGCAACTACTCCCCTGTTGTTGGGGGATTCGCAATCCCCCAACTTAATCACTAACCCTTTTCAGTGTAGTCTTTTTTATAACTTTATCAAATGTAACAAGCAACTGGGGAAGAAGGACCAATACCATTATTCCACTTAGAGCTGCTCCACGACCTATAAGTAGGCCCATTTCTGAAACCCCATTTATAGATGATATAAAATAAACTCCTAAACCTGCTACACATAATATAAGGGCCGATGTTATAACAGACCATCCAGAGTCCTTAACTGCACTTATTGCAGCGGATTTTTTATCCATAGTTTTTCTATTATCCATATATCTGTTGGTTAATAGTATGGCATAATCTATAGTTGCCCCTAACTGTATTGCACTAACTATCATATATCCAATAAAGGAAAGGGGAATATCCATAAAGTATGGTACCGACATATTAATCCAAATAGCTGATTTTATAACTAAAACCAATAATATAGGTAATGATAGGGACTTAAATGTAAACATCATAATTATGGCCACAGCTATTATTGAAATAACATTTACTACTGTAAAATCTTTATCCACAACTTCCTTTATATCAGAAACACTGGCTGAGGAACCAAGTAAATAATAATCGTCCCCATAATATTTCTCTAATACATTATGAATATCGTCAACCGACCTAAAGGTCACATTACTTTCAACTGGAACCTTTAAAGTTAAAATTATTCTGCTATAATTTTCAGATAAAAAGTTATCCACAACTTTATTAGGTAATATCTCCTTAGGTATAGTAGGATCGGTTATAGTAACTAATCCTTGAACAGAAGAAATATAAGATTTATTATTAAGTTCCTTAGTAAGGTCAACTTCAGTATTAATATTTCCCTTTGGTACTAAGACTACCATGGGATTATAAACTCCAAATTTATCTTGAATCTTTTTTTGCTCTTTACCAACTTCAGTTTCTTCACTGGAAGTAACCGCAGTTTCCCCATATATAAATGAGTTTGAATCCTGAGCTAAATATGCTGGTATAATTAATATAGCCACTATTAATATTACAATAAAACGGGATTTAACTATCCCTTTACCTACTTTTTCTAAAGACGGTAACAATGACCCATGGTGGGTTTTTTCTATTAACTTATGGAAAAGTATAGTTACTCCTGGTAGTAAAAATATAACACTTATTAAACTTAGTATTATACCCTTACCTAAAACTAAACTCATATCCATTCCTATTCTATATCTCATAAACATAAGGGCTGCAAATCCTGCTACGGTGGTTAAACAACTGGAAGCCAGTGATGAGAATGACTCAACAATAGCTACCTTCATAGCTTTATTTACTTCTAACCCCTTATCCCTTTCCTCTGCGAATCTATGAAGTAGGAATAATGAATAATCCATAGATAATGCAAACTGAAGTATGGCAGCACTTGATTGGGTAATAAAGGATATATCTCCAAAAACAACATTAGTCCCCATATTAATAAGAACAGATATACCTATAACCGAAAGATAGATAACCGGTTCAAACCATGACTGGGTGGTTATTAGCAATATTATAATAAATAGGGGGACTACAATCATGGATATGGATAAAATTTCTTTAACGGTACTTTCACGCATTGCCTTTGTATTAACGGCTGTACCTCCTATAACTCCATTTTCACCAATGATTTCTCTTATATCATCTATGGCATCACCGGTTTTAAGACTATAATCATCATTACTAAACTCCACTTGGAATAGTGCAGTATTATCCTTATAATAGTCCTCAACTGTGTTTTCATTAAAAAAATTCATTGGTTGATAGACATCAACTATATCATCAAGCCAAATAACACTTTTAACTCCATCAACATTTTTTATTTTCTCCTTAACTTCCATGGCCTTAGGAATAGTTACATCCTCTATCATAATTTGAGCCTGACCCGATAGAGAAAATTCATCTTCCATAATGTCCATTGCCTTTTTAGTATTCATTTCACTGGGGAGATAACTACTTAAATTATAATTAACTCCAACCATTGGAATAAAAGCAATACTAATAACAGTTAGAATTAAAAATATTGATATTATTAATTTTCTTTTTTCTACTATAAAATTAGCAAGTTTTGTCACTATGTCAGCTCCTTTCATTGATGATTAATAAATATCAAATAGTAATAAACAAGTGTTCATTTTTAGCTACAAAATTTAACTATCATACCAGTATAGTACAATAGCTAAATTTTAGTGTATAAATCCTTAGAAAAAATTGTTATAGTCTGCTTTATTAGAGCTTCAGCCCTGTCAAAGTCGTCACCACATTCCTTCATAATAGTATATATACTATCTACAATGGCGCTTGAGACAATATAAAATATAAACTTATCTTTTAGAACCTTATTATTTTTCTTTAAAAGGGGAAGGGTCTCTTCCTCAATTCGCTTTTTAATAAGTTCTATGAGTTCCTCTTTTATGTTACCGTATTTAGATCCAGAGCTATTATGTAAAAGTATAAAAAGTTCGTTGTTGAACCTTTTATAGATATCCATAATAGATGATATAATCTCAGTTATAGGAAATAGATCAACAGACAAATCATAGTTTCCAAAGATAACCTTCTCAAGGTCCATCCATACTGGATCCACTATAAAGTTAAATAAATCATCTTTATTATTAAAATATCTGTAGATATTTCCTACGGTAACCCCTGCATTTTTAGCAATAGATCTCATAGATGCCTTCATATAGGACTTTTCCTTAAATTCCTTTAAAGCAGATTCTACTATAGCTTTTTTAACTTCTTCTTTTAAATATTGCATTAGTAAACTCCTGTTCATTATTTATTATTAATTATAACTTTTTTAAAAATAAAAGTCAATGTCAAATTTAAACCTGGGACAAAGGGACAGTCCCTTTGTCCCAGGTTTCCAATATGGATTATATTATGTATAATATAATTACAACAAAAATATAGATAGGAGTGATTATATGAGTAACCCTATAAATAGAAGTATAAAAGTAAATGGGAAAGAAGTGAAAAATAGAATCATAATGCCCCCTTTAGTATGTTTTAATTGGGGAAACGATAAAGGATTTGAAACGGTAAGTCGTGGGGAGCACTATGGTAAGAGAGCAAAAGGTGGAACTGGATTTATTATAATTGAAGCAACTGCTATATCAAAGGATGGTCGTATTACCGATACAGGCCTTGGTCTTTGGAGTGATGATCATATATCACAATTTAATGATATAGCAAAGAGTTGCCATGATGAAGATGCTGTAGTGACAGTTCAGTTGGTACATGCTGGAATGAAATCTGTGGGAAACACTGTATACTCTTCTTCTCCAGTGGATATGGAAAATAAGGAATGTCTAGGGATGTCCATTGAACAAATAAATGAAGTAAAGGAAAATTTCGTTAAGGCAGCCATAAGGGCAGAAAAGGCAGGTCTTGATGGAGTGGAGATCCATGGAGCCCATGGTTATCTTTTAAGTCAATTTACTTCTAAGGAAACTAATAAAAGAACTGATAAATATGGTGGCTCATTGGATAATAGATTAAGACTGCCTATTGAAATAGTAAAAGAAGTTAATGAAGCGACGGGGGATGACTTTATTATAGGATATAGATTTGGGGTCAATGATCCTACTATGGAGGAAGATAAGTATTTCGCCAAAAAACTTGAAGACCTTGGAGTTCATCTATTAAATGTTTCATCAGGGATAGGGGCAAATGATATTGAAGTTCCTAAAGATTTTCCTTTTTCTTCAATAACATATATGGGAACAGAAATTTATAAAGAGGTTAATATACCAGCTGCCTGTGTGGGGGGAATAAGGAAACCTGAAGATGCTAAACACTTACTTGAAAATGAAATGATAGATATGGTAGCTGTGGGAAGGGGACTACTAGCTGATCCCGACTGGACAAATAGGGCCATAAATGATGAAGAAGTTGACATTTGTTATCACTGTTCACCTAGATGTAAATATGCTGTAGACGGAAAGAAGTGTCCATGGTATAGATAGGAGTTGGGGATGACTCCTATTATTGTCTATTTTGTCTAAATATACTAGGGGGTACACAGGGACTGGGTATAACTAGGCCCTGTTTTACGTGTAAAAATACAATATAAATATAAAATCTTTAGTTTAAAATACTTTTTATGGATAACTATAATATATATACCTATATTATAGAAAAGGGGAAGATATTTTGTTTAGAAAGATACTTAATCCAGACCTTTACCATGGTCATAATAAGAAAAAAAATTTTTTTGAAGGATGGTACTTTAAGATAAGCGACTTAAAGGGAGAGAATACTTTTGCTTTTATACCAGGAATATTCTTAGGAAAAGATGATGAATGTTCCCATAGCTTTATACAAATAGTTAATGGAAAGGATATAAAATATGATTATTTAAAATATAATAAAGAAGACTTTAGTGCAGCCAAAGATATTTTTGATGTTGAGGTTAATAAAAGTAATTTCTCTTTAAATGGAATTAGCTTAGATATAGACAGACCAGAAATAAAAATAAAAGGTAAAGTTACATTTCATAATGTGAAGAAGTGGCCAGATACATTTATAAATCCAGGGAGTATGGGATCTTATAATTATCTCACCTTTATGCAGTGCTATAGCCAAGTATGTGCAATGGATATTAAACTAACTGGAAAAATTAATATCAATGGACAAGATATATCCTTTGATAATGGGAAAGGATATATTGAAAAAAACTGGGGAAAGGAATTTCCCCATTCCTGGATATGGGTACAAGGTAATCAGTTTAAAAATCATAATGGGTCAATAAGTTGCTCGATAGGTCATATACCCTTTCCTTTAGGGAGTTTTAGAGGTTTTCTTATAGGACTTATGATAGATGATGACTTTCATACCTTTACTACAATGAATAAAAGTAAAATAAAAATTAAACAAAGAGAAGAAGATGTAGAAATAAAAGTAGAAAACAAAAACTACATACTAAATATAAATGTTCTAACTAAGAAAGAAAAATTTATGACCCTTAAGGGACCTAGAGGTGATAAAATGATTCCATTAGTTAATGAAAATTTAGGGGGCATAGTAGAGGTTCGATTGATTGATATTAAAAGTAATAAAGAAATATTTAAAGATACGACTATTTGTGGTGGAGTAGAATATGGTGGAGATCAGATGATTATATTAGATAAAAATTAAATTGAAAAATATGAATAGTAGGATATAATTAAAGTAAATAGATTATAAGGAGAGGTTATTATGTTTGGAGGTCTTCCACCATTTTTTGGGATAATATTTATGATGATTATTATTATTGTTATCATCAATATAGTTAAAGGGGTTTCTGAATGGCATAATAATAATCAACAGCCGGTTTTGACTGTAGATGCAAAAGTAGTATCGAAACGAAGTCATGTATCTAGGCATAGCCATAATCATGATGGTCATGTCCATAATACAAGAAGTACCACATATTATATTACCTTTGAGTTCGATAGTAATGATAGAGTGGAGTTAAAGGTTCCATCAAACAAATATGGATATATAGTTGAAGGGGATAAAGGAAAGCTTACCTTCCAAGGAACAAGATTTCATGATTTTAAGAGAATATAATATATATAAAAGCAATTACCAGTTTTGGTGATTGCTTTTTCGATTTTGTGAAAAACATGGGAATATTACTTATATATTAAAGATAGAAAATGCTTATTGTAAAGAGAGAATATATATTTTAGAGAACCTGTGAATTTTAAAAGGGTAGATAAGGCATTGTATCAATCAAAAGTTCAAGGGAAAAATAGGTATACTATAATATAATAGAGATTGTGTCATTAGGAATATAGTAAAAATTTGTTTGATAATTCTAAACATTTATGATAGAGTTTATGTCCTTAACAATTATATTTTAAATATTGATATTAAAGAGGGAGGAATAAACTATGGCTACTTGGAATGAACTGTTTTTAGATGAAAAGTTTATAGCAGCTTTACCGCAACCAGAGGTATATAAGTTTATAAAAGTTCTTGAGGGGGTATTTACTGAAAGCCCACTATCAATATGGGATTTTTGCTGTGGGGCAGGAAGACATACTGTACTAATATCTCAGATGGGGCATAATGCATATGGAAGTGATATTTCCCCAAATGGAATTGTTCATACTGATAAATGGCTTAAAAGTAATGGTGTAAACGGAACTTTGAAGGTTGCAGATATGACTGATAACCTATTTGTAGCCATGAATTTTCACGGTGCTATATCTTGGGATGCTCTTCATCACAATACCATTGATAATATTAATAAAGCAGTAGAAAATGTATACCAAAGTCTTTGTGAAGGTGGGATGTTCATGGCATCATTACTTTCCACAACGGCAGGTAGACCAGATCTTAGGGGAGAAGAAATAGAAAAAAACACTTTCGTAAGGGAAGATGGACCTGAAGCAGGAGTACCTCATCATTATTTTGATGAACAAGGTATAAGAGATTTATTTAAAAAATGGAAGATAGTCAGCTTAACAGAAATTGTTGTTACATATGTAGAAACTGATTTGGACTTTAGTGTTAATCCCTTTCCCTATACTAAATGGAATGTTATTGTTAAAAAATAGTAATGGTAATCATATTAGTTTTATAGTTTTGATAAATAGGATAAATGATTTTTATAGGAATGATATTTAAATATCATTCCTATATTTTTGTTGACATAAATTTAAGAAAGTGATAAGTTGTAGATGAACAAAATATAAAATGTTCATAATATGGTGAGAGGAGAGGAAGTTTGGATAAAAATATAAAATTTAATTTATTAAAAGAAGCAAGGGAACTATTTATTAAAAAAGGTTTTAAGTCAACAGGTATAAGGGAAATAGCTAAAAAAACAGGGGTGGCAACGGGGACACTGTATAACTATTATGATTCTAAAGAAGATATTTTTCTAGATATATTTTTAGAAGAAAATGATCAATTAAATAAAGAAATAATAAAATCTTTAAATATTGAAGAGCAGTCATTAAAAATACTTAAAAAAGCTATTTCTAACCATTTAGAGAAAATTGAAGAGAATCCTATACTAAAAGTTATGTTTGAAACTGAAGTAAGAGACAAAGTTTTAAGTAAATTAAAACCTAATAAGTATAAGAAGTATACTGAGTCCACTAGGGATACCTTCATACCATATATAAAAAATATGCAAGATAAGGGTATAGTGAAAAATATTGATCCTGAATTTTTCATAATTGTCATTAACACAATTTATAATGTGAATATTAATAAAAAGGAATATGGAGAAGAATATTTTCCTATGCTAACAGAGTTCCTTATTGAAGCCATAATAAATAATTTGAAAAAATAATTTTTTTTATAAAAATATGAACAAAATCTAAAATGTTCATAAAATTATAGTAGTTTTATAGATATAATTAATAATATAAAGGGGTGTTTCATTATGAAAAAGTTTATATCAATAATATTAGTTTGTCTTATAATATTCTCTAGTTCTATTAGTATAGCTGGTGCTAACAGTGAGTTTAACAAGATAAAGGATAAATTTACTAGAATAGATGGTGTCGTTACAGCACTTATGGAGAAACATAATGTACCGGGGGTGTCCCTAAGTATAGTGAAAGATGGGAGTATAATATATAAAAAAGGGTATGGTTTTGGGAATCTAGAAACACAAACTAAAGTTGATCCTAATAAAACCATATTTCAGATTAATTCCCTTACTAAATTATTTACGGGTGTAGCGATAATGAAGCTTTGTGAAGAAGGGAAACTATCTCTAGATGATAGTATAGATATGTATTTTCAAGATATAGATAATGAAAGTTTACATAGAAAAGATATAACTATATTTCATTTAATGACCCATACCGGCGGTTTTGATACTGGTTTTCTAGGGCAAATGGATTGGGAATACAAAGAGAAGCCTAAATCTTTAAATGAAGTTTTAACCAATACACCGGATGTAATTAGAACTCCTGGAACTATTATGTCATATTCAAATTATGGAATAACTGCATTAGGTAGAATAGTGGAAAAGGTATCGGGACTTTCTATAGAAGAATATATTGAGACTAAAATATTTGAGCCATTAGAAATGGATCATAGTTATTATGGATATGATGCGAAGATGGAAAAAAATCTTGCTGAAGGATATTTATATAAAAATGGAGATTTAGTTCCTAAGGGTCCAGTTAGATATCATATACATCCTGCAGGGTTTGCTTTTTCAAATGCCCATGATATGGGGAACTTTATGAAATTTTTATTAGAAGGAAATAAAAATGTTCTTTCTAAAGAATATTTAATGAAGATGCAAAAAACTCAGTTTACATATGATGAGGAAATGTTGGGAAATGGACTTATTTTTTATGAGAGAGAGAGGAATGGACACAAGGTTATAGGTCATGAAGGAGATGGACCAACATATGCTGCTCAATTATCCATTTATCCTGAAAAAAATATAGGATTTTTTATTTCCATTAACAAAGATGATCAAACATCATCTAAGTTTGCATTTAGACGTAATTTTGAAGAAAAGTTCTATGAACTATTTACTGAAAATAACAAAGAAAATGTAAAAATAATTTCAAAACCCTATAGCAAAGATATAAAAAAATATTTTGGAAAATATTTTGCTGTAAGGACTCCCCTTAGTTCACCCTTTAAAATTTTCAGATCACTAACTGGAACGTTAAGTGTCTCACCTTATAATGAAACTTCTATAAAAGTCTCCCTAAGAGGTAGTGAATATATATTTAAACATATTGGCAAAGGGAAGTTTCAAAATAGTAAAGGTGGTTTACTAATATTTCAGTCACAAAGTGACAAAAAGTATGTAATGCTTGATTATTTAAATATGTTGGGGAGATATAGTCCCCTCTCCAATGGAACATATGAAAAACTTACTACAATTGAAAGTATATTAGAATCCTTTGCTATATATTTTTTAGCAATAATATTTGTTGTATCCATAATATATTTTATTTTCAGTAGATGGTGGAATAAGAAGAATGAAGTTACAAGAAAGGGAAGAAAGTGTATTATAATAACTAGACTAAATATAATTTTCATGGTTGTAATATCGGGAGTATTTTTAATGATTCTCTTAAATGTTTCTAAAATAAACCTAGATATAAAAGGATTGCTAATAGCATATCATGTTTTATCATATATGTTTTTAATGCTAAATTTGGCTTTAATATGGGAAACTGTTATAGTTGTGAAAAATAGGATTTTCAATAAATTGGGAAGGATAGTTCAATTTACTACTATGATTGCCATGTTGATTTTCTTAAGCATGATTATAAATTATAATTGCTTAAATATAACCTATCTATTATAAAACCTGGGACAAAGGGACAGTCCCTTTGTCCCAGGTTTTAACTTCTTGACATAAATATAACTATAATATATGATTTATTTAGTGATAAAAATTAATAAATGAATATAGGTTTCAATTTTAGTGATAATTGATTAAAAGGGAAGACAGGTGAGATGCCTGGACGGTCCCGCCGCTGTGATAGAGGAGTTTTTCTAAATTAATGCCACTGATTTTTTTTGGGAAGGCTTAGAAAAATGATGATACTTAAGTCAGAAGACCTGCCTATATTTATATGCCACAAACTCTACGGGATATAGGGGGTATGTCTTTATGCTTTTATTAGTATATATGTCTTTTGATACCTCTTAACTTTTTTGTTGAGGGGTTTTAGTACGTTATAACAAAATTATAATTATAAAGGGTGATAAAATGAATATTGAAATATTTGATAAATTATGGAGAGAATCTTCTAAAATAGACTTAGCTACTACTGAAAAATTATGGGATTTTAGAGCAAAAGAATTTAATAATATGATAGATAATAAGGAAAAGGAAAGTAAAGTGAAAGATTCAATAGACTTTCTTATATCGGAAAATATTATAAACAAAGAATCAAGTGTATTAGATATAGGATGTGGTCCTGGAAGATATAGTATAGAATTTTCAAAGGTGGTAAAAGAAATAAAGGGAATAGATATATCCCCTAATATGATAAATTATGCTAGAGAGAATGTTAAGAAATCAAATATTAAAAATGCTTCATTTGATGTTGTTCCTTGGGAGAAAATAGATATAGAAGTTAAAGGTTGGAAAAATAAATTTGATTTAGTATTTGTGTCAATGTGTCCTGGGATACACAATAAGGATACACTAATAAAGATGACTGAAGCCAGTAAAGGATATTGTTTTTTAAGCGGATTTGTAACTAGAGAAGATAAAGTAAGGGATGGAATAAATAACATAATTTCTAAAGATAAATCTAGAAAAAGATGGGGAAATAAAATATATTATGGATTTAATATATTATGGAATATGGGAATATACCCTAAAATATATTATAAAGATGTAGAGTGGAATAAGGAAATGGATTTGGAAGATGCCATAAAAATGCATACCATATCTGTTAAAGAAGATCCTAAGTTAAAAAATGACATAGAAAAATATTTAAATGATATATCACAAAATGGTATAATAACGGAATATACAAAGGCTAAAATAGGTTGGCTTATTTGGCATGTGTAAAACTTTTTAAGGAGGACTTAATATGAAAAAGATACATATATTATTGATTATAATTATGACTTTTATGATAGTTATAGTCGGATGTAGTGATGATAGTACAAATTCTGATGGAAATATAACCGAAGAAAAAGAATCAGTAGTATTAAATCTTGAAGGGGGAGATTGGGGATATCCAAGTCCCTATACCCATTATTCAAGGGGTCCTGGGGCATATAAAATGAGACTTATATTTGATAGTTTATTAGAACGGGGAGAGGAAGGTCTTATACCATGGTTGGCTGAAGATTGGAATATAACAAATGATGGGAAAACATATACCTTTAATATAAGGGAAAATGTAAAATGGCAGGATGGTCAAGATATGACAGCAGAAGATGTAAAGTTTTCTTTTGAATATTATGCTAAACATCCACCAGTTTTTGATGAATTAAATATAAGTAAAAATAATTTTATAGAAAAAATAAATGTAATAGATAGGCACACAATAAGTATAGATGTTGATAATCCCAGTGCTACCCTATTAGAAAGGTTTGGTAGTGCAAGGATATTACCTAAGCATATATGGAACAATGTAGATGATCCTAAAAAATTTAATAGTCCTAAAGCAGTAATAGGATGTGGCCCTTACATACTTACAGATTATAAAAAAGAGCAAGGAGCATATAGATTTAAAGCATTTAAAGATTATTGGGGACCAAAACAAAGGGCCGATGTAATACAGTTTGTCCCTGTTAGTGATAATATATTAGCTTTTGAAAAGGGAGATATAGATATAACAAGGGTAACTCCAGATATATTGAACAAATATAAAGAGGATAATAAATATAAGATTATAAAGAACCCTGGCTTTTGGGGGTATAGGCTTATGTTCAATATGGATAATAATCCTCAATTTAAAGATAAGGTATTAAGACAGGCTATAGCATATGCCATAGATAAAGGTGAAATGATTGAGAAGGTAGCCAGGGGAGCGGGAAAACCTGCCAGTGCTGGATATATACCTATTGATCATAGATGGTATAATAAAAAGGTTAGAAAGTATGATTTTAACTTAGATAAATCTAAGAAATTATTAGATGGTAAAAAATATAGTTTCACATTATTAACAGGAAACAGAAATCAAGAGGTTAGAATCGGAGAGCTAATGAAGTTAAGTTTAGAAAAAGTAGGTATAGACTTAAAAGTCAAGAGTGTTGATATGAAATCGAGGGATGCAGCAGTAAAAAATGGAGATTATGAAATGGTTCTTATTGGTCACGGTGGATGGGGAAACGATGCCGATATGCTTAGAGAGAAATATGTAAGTGAAGAAAATAGTATAAAAACCACCTTTACAGGGGGGATTCCAGGTTATGGCAATGATATGATAAATAACTTAGCTAAAAAACAATTATCAGAATTAGATTTAGATAAAAGAAAAGAAATAGTTTATAACCTTCAAGAGGTTATAGCTGAAGAGATTCCCCAAATACCTTTATATAATACCACCGGCTATGATGTATATAGACCATCAAAATATGATGGATGGAGGCATGTGTTTGATCATCATACCGTAACCCATAATAAAATATCATATCTTGAAATGGAATGAGTTGAAAAATATGAATTTTTGTAAAAGAGCTTTTGAATATATAATAGTATTTTTTATAATAATTACATTAAATTTTATAATCCCCAGGTTAATGCCTGGGGACCCTTTTACCTTTCTTTCCTCTGAGGAAGGGACGGTTAATTATACTTATACCGAAGAACAGATTAATGAGTATAAATCCTATTACGGATTGGACAAACCACTAATAAAACAGTATAAATATTATATTTTAAATATGTTTAAAGGAAATATGGGATATAGTATATATTACAATGCTCCAGTAAAATCTATCATATTAAAAAGGGCCATATGGACCCTTGGAATAGTTATTATATCCATATTATTAAGTAGCCTTATTGGGACAATAATAGGTGCCTTTTCTGCATGGAATAGAAATAATAATATTGATAGGTCCATATATTCTATAATGATGGTGTTTTCTGAGATTCCATCATTTCTAGTGGCGATATTCTTATTGTTCATATTAGGTGCTAAAACAGGCTTTTTTCCACTATCGGGGGGAATGACTGTGTTTAAGGACTATAACAATTGGATAGATAAAATACTAGATATAATACATCATGGAATATTACCGGTAATGGCATTATCCTTATCTAGGGTAGGAGGATTTTATCTATTATCAAGAAATAGTATGATATCGGTTCTATCTAAAGATTATATAAAGACTGCTAAAGCTAAGGGACTTAATAATAAGAGAATTATATTTGTACATGCTCTTAAAAACTCAATATTACCCATTATAACTAGAATATTTTTAAATTTAGGTGGAGTTTTTGGTGGAGCCATATTGGTGGAGAATGTGTTTAATTATCCTGGAATAGGTCGCCTTATGAAGGAGGCTGTAATGGTTAGAGACTATACTTTAATACAAGGAATATTTTTATTTATAACGTTTACTGTACTCTCTATGAACTTATTTGCTGATATAATATATAAAAAAATTGATCCTAGGGTGAGATAAATGAAAGATATAATATTAAAATTAAATAGACTTACAATAATAGGGAAGATATCATTATTAATTATAATATCAATTATATTTATAGGAATATTATCTCAATATATATCCCCATATCCCCATAATGTTCCTACTGGAGAAGCATTAAAATCTCCTAGTCTAAACCATCTGCTAGGAACAGATGATTTGGGCATCGATTTATTGTCCCAAATGTTTTATGGAGCTAAAATAAGTGTTACTATAGGACTTTTTACAGCATTGTTAGCGGGAATAGGAGGAGGAATACTGGGGATTATGTCAGGGTATTTTGGTGGTATTATAGATAAAATCATTATGAGAATAATAGATATAATGTTGGTATTACCTGATTTGCCTATGATGATATTATTAGGTGCCTTTTTTGGACCAAGTATTAAAAACATAATAATAGTATTGGCCTTATTTTCATGGACTGTTCCTGCTAGGGTAGTTAGATCTAAGATAATATCTATGAAAAGGGAAAAGTATATTTTGGTAGCACAAAGCTATGGTGGGGGATTTATTTATCTTCTAAAAAAACATTTTCTTCCAGGGGTACTACCTATTCTCATGGTAACGGTTATAAAATTAACCAGTAAAGCCATAGTTGCCGAGGCGGGATTATCCTTTTTAGGTCTTGGGGACCCTACATCAAAGAGTTGGGGTCTTATCCTTAATAATGCAATAAATTTTCAGGGAATATATTTTACTGAGTATTGGAAATGGTGGGTTATTAGTCCCCTTGTATCTATAACGTTATTGGTTCTTTCTATTTCATTAATAAGTAGGGATCTTGAAAAAATATTAGATGATAAATTATAAAGGGGAGATATTATGTTAAAAGTAGAAAATCTTTCTGTTGAATATAAAATGGGGAATACAACAATTGAAGCTGTTAGAAATGTAAATATTAATTTAAATAAAGGGGAAAGCCTGGGAATTATTGGTGAATCGGGAAGTGGAAAAACATCCTTGGCCATGTCAATCCTAGGTCTTATAAAATCTCCCGCAAAGGTATCGGGAAATATTTATTATAATGGAAATGATATAAACAAAATGCCTAAAAAAGAACTTAATAATATAAGATGGAATAATATATCCATAGTATTTCAAAATAGCCTAGATGTACTAAATCCCCTTTTAACTATAAATAAGCAAATATATGAAAGTATAGCTAAACATCTCAGCATATCTAAAAATGACGGAAAAAGAAAGGTTTTAAAACTTATGGACATGGTAGGCCTTGATAAAAAATGGGGAGAATATTATCCCCATCAACTATCTGGAGGTATGAGACAAAGAGTTCTTATAGCTATGGCTTTAGCTTGTGATCCAGATTTATTGGTGGTGGATGAACCTACAACAGCATTAGATGCTATGTCAAAAAAAGAAATTATAAACTTAATTTCAATGCTTCATAAAAAGCATGGATTTGGACTTATAGTAATATCCCATGAATTAAATACAATCTCTAAACTTACTTCTAGGGTTAATGTGATGTACTCTGGACATATGGTAGAAAAGGGAATAACCAGTGAAGTTATTAAAACTCCAATGCATACCTATACTAGAGGTCTTATCAATTCCTCTCCTATGATAAATCCCTATCGTGATATGTGGGGTATACCTGGAGAATTTAAAAGTGAAGAAATACCAGGTTGCCCCTTTGAAAGAAGGTGTACCCAAAGTATAGAAATATGTAAAAATAATATCCCAAAACTTAAATATGTATCGGTGGAGCGTGAAGTTGCATGTAACAGAGGGGGGATAGTAACTTTGCTCTCTGGAAAATCCATAGATAAAACTTATAAATTTAAGAAAAATCATATAAAAGCATGTGATAGATGCAATATAACAATAAAGTGGGGAGAGGTTGTAGCCTTAATAGGAGAATCAGGATCAGGCAAAACAACATTAGCTAATATATTATCGGGAATATTACCTCTAGATAAAGGTGAGGTAATATTTGAGGATACAAAGGTATTTAAAAGTAATGCAACCAGTAGGAAAAATGGTATACAGATAGTATTTCAGGATCCCTTTTCATCAATAAATGAAAGGTTTACAATAGAAGAAGCTATAATGGAGCCATTAAATATAATAAAAGACGGAAATTATGAAGAAAGGTTGGAGAAGGTGAAAAATGCACTAAGGGATGTTCAATTACCTAATGATGAAATATTCTTATCTAGGAAATGTCATATGTTAAGTGGAGGTCAAAGACAGAGGGTAGCCCTAGCTAGAAGTTTAGTAATGGAACCTAGATTATTGATAGCCGATGAAATAAGTTCTATGCTAGACCCTTCAACCCAAGCTAATATATTAAGACTTTTAAAAGAACTCCAAAACAGTAAAGGATTTGCAATGCTTTATATAACCCATGACTTATTCGTAGCTAGAAAAATTGCTGATATAGTATATGTAATGAATAAAGGTAAAATAGTAGAGAAAGGAGTTGCAAGTGATATATTTGAAACTCCTGTGGATAGTTATACTAAGGAACTGGTTAAGAATGGATTAAGAATAAATGAATAAAACCTGAGATAAAGGGACAGTCCCTTTGTCCCAGGTTTTATTTAATGGTTGGAACTTTTATATAAAGGAAGTATAATATTACTAAGATATATATTTAAAATGGAGTGATTTTTATGGATAATATAAAAGTTTTGGTCGTAGAAGATGATGTTAATATTAATAATATGACAAAAGAAGCTCTGATGAAGGAAGGGTATGAAGTATCCCAAGCCTTTCATGGTCTTGAAGGGGTTGAAAAATTTCAACGGGATGATTATAATATGGTTATTCTAGATATAATGATGCCTGTAATGGATGGGATTGAAGTAATGAGAAGAATCAGAGAAAAAAGTAAAGTTCCTATTATTATACTATCGGCAAAGGGTGAAGAAACCGATAAAGTGATAGGCCTTGGTATGGGGGCTGATGATTATATAGTTAAACCCTTTTCAGTTGCTGAGCTTATGGCCAGAGTTAAGTCAAATATAAGAAGGTCTATTTATTATAGTGAAACTAAGGTTAGCCACAAAGATACATATCAATATAGAGATGTGAAATTTGATATGGATAATTATGTAGTAACAAAGAAAGGTGAGGAAATATCCCTTACTGCTAAAGAAATGAAAATATTAAAATTGTTTTTTGAAAATCCCAATAGGGTTTTTACTAAGGTTCAGATATATGACAATGTATGGGGGGAAGATTTTGTATCGGACTATAGAACGGTAACAGTACATATGACAAGATTAAGGGGGAAGATTGAGGATGATCCAAATAACCCTAAGCTTATAGAAACGGTTTGGGGCATAGGATACAAATTGGTGGGTAAAGAAATATGACTTGGATTTTGCTAATTATAATAGCTATATTAATACTACTTTTATTTGATCATAAAAGAAAAACTAAACTGATTACTAAAAAATTAAGAGATATACTTTATGAAAATTCTAGGGAGCGGATAAAGTTTAATAATTTAAATAGAGAAAATAAGGATCTTATTAAAAACATAAATATTCTCCTTGATAGGTATCAACTTATTTCCGTTGATAATAAAAATTATAAAGAACAACATAGAAAAATGATTTCGAATATATCCCATGATATAAGAACTCCTTTGACAGCTTTAATGGGATATATAGAACTTGTCAAGGATGATTCCATTTCAAAGGAAAAAAGGGAAGAGTATTTTGATATCATCGATGAGCGGGGTAATGCATTAAGAGATCTTATGGAAGAATTTTTCCAGATGGCTAAAATTGAGTCTAAGGATATGGATATAAATATAGAAGGGGTTAATATCTCTGAAGTTATTAGACAGAATATACTTACATTTATGAATGACATTAATAAAAAAGAAATAATACCTAAAATAAATATAGGGGAAGAAGAGGTTTTTGTCCTTGGTGATAAAAAATGGATACATAGAGCCATAGAAAATGTTATCTCTAATAGCTTACGATATGGATATGAAGGAAAGGTCCTGGGTATTGACTTAGAAGAAGGGAAAAATTCAGTTAAATTAACTATATGGGACAAGGGGAGGGGGTATTGAAAAGGATCAAATACCATATATATTTGATAGACTATATACAACGGATAAGTCAAGAAATAGAAAACATCAGGGTAGTGGACTTGGCCTTAGTATTACTAAAAAATTAATAGAAAATATGAATGGTAAAATAACAGTGAGTAGTATACCCTATGAAAAGACCAGTTTTACAATAACACTACCTAAAAAATAACCATTTAATAAATTTGTAATAATTATGTAGTTTAGATTTAAGGACTATACTCTATTATTTATATTAACAGGGTATAGTCCTTAAATTTTTAAAAGGAGGAAAAAAGGATGGAATATATATTAAAAACCTACGATTTAACTAAAAGATATGGTAAAAAGACTGTAGTTGATAATGTTAGTATGAATATTAAAAAAGGAGAAATATATGGATTTTTAGGAAGGAATGGAGCAGGTAAGACAACAACTTTAAGGATGATAATGGACCTTATATCCCCAACAAAAGGCAAATATGAAATATTTGGTAAGGGGATGGGGGATAGAGATGTACTGGGAAGAATAGGAGCTATAATAGAAACCCCAGGATTTTATCCAAACTTGACTGCAAGGGAAAATCTAGATATCCATAGAAGAATGATGGGGATACCAAATAAAGGGTATATAACTGAGGCTATGGAGATAGTGGGACTTAATAATTATGATATAAAAAAGAAAAAGGTAAAGAAGTTTTCCTTAGGAATGAAGCAGAGACTGGGTATAGCTAGGGCACTACTCCATAAACCAGAGCTCCTTATCTTAGATGAACCTACAAATGGTCTTGACCCAGTGGGAATAAAGGAAATAAGGGAAACTCTATTAGAATTAAACAGAAAAGGGGAGATAACAATACTTATATCAAGTCATATCCTAGGAGAGATACAACAACTTGCCACAAAAATAGGTATTATTCATAATGGAAAGCTTTTAGAAGAGGTTGACTATGAATCTTTCCAGAAAAAGAATAGACATTATATTAATCTAAGGGTTGATGATGATAAAAGGGCTGTAACCATATTGGAAAATGAGATGAAGATAAAGGATTATGAAATATCTAATAAGAATGTAATAAGAATATATGAAAAGATTGATAAATCAAATGATATTTCAAGAAACCTTATTTCTAAAGGTATAGAAGTCTATGAATTTAATGTTATGAAGGATACCCTAGAGGATTACTTTGTAAGGCTTACTGGGGGGAAGAAAAATGTTTGATGGATTATATAGTGAGTTTATAAAACTAAAAAGGATAGGATATTATACTGGAATTTTGGCACTTAGCTTAGTTTCATTACCTCTATTTACATTTGAAGAGGAAGTATTATCATTAAATTGGTATGGATACTTTTTTAATTTTGAGTTTACAGCATTTACCTTTGTTTTCACATTGGTAATCCCTATTATTATTTCCCTTATATTTGTCAGGGAGTTTAAGTACAAGACAGCTTCAATAGCTTTTTCTTATCCCAATGGAAGGCTAGGTGGACTTATTAATAAATTTATAGTAAGTACATTAATAATAGCAGCTATCTATGTAATGGCCTATTTGTTTGTAGTTATAAGTGGAGTTATTTTTCTAAAAGCACCGATAACATGGGCTCCTTTAATAAATCATTTAAAGATATTTTTAACTTCATTTATTTTTCAAGTAGCACTGATACCTTTAATAGCCTTAGTGGCATTGATAGGGAAAAATATGATCGTTTCATTTATTTATTCTATATTATTACTAATAGGTAACTTAAGTTATTTTTTAGAAAGTTCATATAGTGACTTCATGTTTTCAAGACTACCGGCACTACCTATTCTAAAACTTGGAGTACCTATATATTTAGACCCTGTTAATATAGAAATTACTAAATTTGAAATATATTTAGGATTATGTGTGTTTCTTATAGGTCTTGTTGGCTCGATTATATTTTATAAAAAAGCAGATATTTATTAGGAGGTTTAAGCTGCTTTGATTATATAGTGTTAAACTATATCAAATGCCATTAAATAGTTTAGCATTGTATTTGAGGTTGTGATAAAATTAGACATAGGGAGTTGATTTTTATGTCTAAAAAATTACTAAATCAAAAGCAAGCATGTGAATATTTAAATATTTCTAGGAGTACAATCTTAAGATGGGAAGACAATGGAGTAATAGATCCAATTAGGACAGCTGGTAGACATAGGCGATATAGGATAGAAGATTTAGATAAATTAATTAACAAAAAAGAGAGTAGCATCAACTCTAAGAACTGTTTAATATATGCAAGAGTTTCAACAAAGAAACAACAAAAATCAGGTAATTTAGATAGACAGTCTAATAGATTAATGGAATACGCAATAAAAAATAAATTTCATATAGTTGATATTTATAAAGAAGTAGCAAGTGGAATCAATGAAAACAGGAAAGAGTTAATTAAATTGCTTGATGATATAAAAAAGCCAGAAATTAATTATTTGATAATAGAATATAGAGATAGATTAGCTAGATTCGGATATAAGTATTTAGAAAAATACTGCAATTCTCATTATGTAAAAATAATAGTGCTAAAGCAACAAGATAAAAAATATTTAAATTCAGAGATGGTAGAAGATATGATTTCAATTATTACTTCTTTCTCAGCTAGAATTTATGGTAAAAGAGGTGGCAAAAAAGTAAAAGACACTTTGCTTAACCTAGAGAAAGAAGGTGAAGA